>JAFQOJ010000008.1 GCA_017403265.1 Clostridia bacterium | reverse complement strand
GGAGGTTTAATTCTTTCCAATATTTCTTTGTGGCTTGGCACTAGCCTCGCCACTTTTTATTGTAGCCCTACTCTTTTTATCTTCCCCCAGTAGAACTGGGGGTTTATTTCCACGTCTAAAGACACCAATAAAAAATAGCCGAGTGCTTATTACACTCGGCTAAATTAATGCTTAGTTATTAGTTTACTATTGTCATTTCAGTTTCTTTATCAAAGAGATGAATCTTTTGAGGCTCAATAGCAATCTTAATTGTATCTCCAGGACGAGCAGTGTTGGTAGGAGAAACACGAGCATTGATTGCGTGACCTTCGCAGTTCATATAAAGGTAGGTTTCAGCACCCATAAGCTCGGTAACTTCAACATTAGCTTCAACGATACCATCGGGGAATGCAGCAAGAAGTTCTTCTTCATTGTGTACATCTTCAGGACGGATACCCATAATAACTTCCTTGCCAACATATTCTTCAAGGCAGTTATCCTTATTCTTAGAAGCCGGAAGCTTAATTCTATACTTAACACCTGCGCGTGTTTTAGTGTCTTCAGAACCGAATTCTACAAAGAAGTCTTCGCCTTCCTTAACGATAACGGAATCAACAAAGTTCATTTGAGGAGAACCGATAAAGCCTGCAACGAAGAGGTTGCAAGGATAGAGATAAAGGTTTTGAGGAGTATCAACCTGTTGAATAATACCGCTCTTCATAACAACGATACGTGATGCCATTGTCATAGCTTCAGTCTGGTCGTGAGTAACGTAGATAAAGGTTGTACCTAAGCGTTGATGTAACTTAGAAATTTCGGTACGCATTTGTGCACGAAGCTTAGCGTCCAAGTTAGAAAGCGGTTCGTCAAGTAAGAATACCTTAGGCTCACGAACGATAGCACGACCAAGTGCTACACGCTGACGCTGACCACCTGACAAAGCCTTCGGCTTGCGCTCTAAAAGGTGCTCAATGTCAAGGATGCGAGCAGCTTCTTCAACACGACGACGGATTTCTTCCTTCGGAGTTTTGCGAAGCTTAAGACCGAAAGCCATATTGTCAAATACAGACATATGAGGATAAAGAGCATAGTTCTGGAAAACCATTGCGATATCGCGGTCTTTCGGAGCTACGTCATTGATAAGGCGGTCGCCGATATAGATTTCACCTTCAGAAATTTCTTCAAGACCTGCAACCATACGGAGAGTTGTAGACTTACCGCAACCTGAAGGGCCTACAAAAACGATAAATTCCTTATCCTTAATTTCAAGATTGAAATCGATAACTGCGGTTACACCGCCAGGATATCTTTTGTAAACATTGCGTAGTGATAGACTTGCCATTTGGGGCCTCCTATAACAAATAATTTTATAACATTGATATTATAACAAATTATAGAAAAAAATACTATGCAAATTTCCGCCAATGTTCCTGTTCACAATTTGTCTAATTTGACATTATTTATTAACAAGATGTAAAAATAAGCGAAATTTCATTATCACTAAGTAACCTGCATCCGCCGGTTGCCAGGTCTTGCGGTAATTTAAGACCGCCAAGCGCTGTTCTTTTAAGCTCATCAACACCCAAACCCACCGTACCGAACATACGCTTTATCTGGTGATATTTGCCTTCACTTATTTTTATCTCTGCTTTATTTTCAGAAATGGGCGTAAGTATTGCCTTTTTACATAAAGTGCCGTCGGCTAAGGTAACACCGTTTTTAAAGGCTTCAACCATTTCCTCAGTTACTGCGCCGTCTAATGTCACTTCATAGGTTTTGTAGATATTTTTATTCGGCGCTATAGCTTTGTGAGCAAAATCACCGTCGTCGGTAATAATTAAAAGCCCCGTTGTATCCTTATCAAGTCTGCCCACGGGAAAAAGCCCTAATCGGCGCCACCTACTAGGCACCAAATCTACTACGGTTTTTTGGCTTTTATCATTGGTTGCCGAAAGCACACCCTTAGGCTTATTCATAAGAATATAAATATACTCTTTATAATCCATAGCCTGTCCGCCAAAGGTAATTTCGTTCTCGGTGTCCACAATCAACGAAAAATCCCTTATTGTTGCGCCATTTACCGTTGCCTTGCCCTGCTTTATACCGATTCTGGCATCCTTACGCGAAACATTAAACTGATTTGCAATAATTTTATCAAGCCGCGCCTTCGCCATTTTCATCCACCACCAATGCTTTCATATTCCCGTTAAGTCTTGTTTCGGATATGTCCCCGCCTATAAGCCTTCCTTTATAAATCATTAAATTTATCACTTTGTCACCGTCACAATTATAGGTATAAACTTGAACCTCTTTACCCTTATAGTCTCGCAAATCAAAATCGCCAGAAAGCTGCAGCTTGTTGTAATTTTCATAAACCTTACCAAACTCCATTGGTATTGTAACGGTTTTCATTTTATAATCGTCGCTTAAAAGCATAACCTTCAAGCTTTTTATATACTCCACTCGCTGAGCGTTAGTGAGAAGCTCTATCCGTTCTGCTTTTACCGATAAAAATTGAGTAACTATTAAAAATACCGCAATAACGGCACAAAAAAGTAAAAACAATATCTTTTTAGTAAGTGTAATATACATATACAATAACCCCTTTGTATATTCTATTATACAAAGGGATTTTTTATTCTATAATACATACTGCATGCGCCGAAATACCCTCTAATGCGCCTGTAAAACCAAGCCCTTCTTCTGTGGTAGCCTTTACATTCACAAACGAATCATCAATTTGACAGTCGTCTGCAATATTTTGGCGCATAGCATCAATATATTTTGCCATTTTAGGCTTTTGCGCAATTATAGTAGCATCAATATTACCTATTTTAAAGCCCTTTGAAGCCAACAAAGCTACCGTTTTTCTAAGCAAAATACGGCTGTCTATACCTAAATAGGCATTATCATTATCAGGGAAATGCTTACCGATATCACCTAAAGCTGCTGCGCCCAAAAGCGCATCGCAAACAGCGTGCAAAAGCACATCGGCATCAGAATGACCTAGTAGCCCCCTGTCACAAGGGATTTCTACACCGCCTATTATACATTTTCTGTTTTCTGCAAATTTATGAACATCATATCCGTGACCTATTCTAATCATTATAATTCTCCAAAAAGCTTTCTGCCAGAATTAAATCTTCAGTTGTGGTAATTTTAATATTCTTATAGTCGCCATCCACAACACCTGCTGAGTATCCCTTTGCTTCCATAATTGAAACATCATCAGTAAAGAGAGAAACATCGGTGTCCTTTACAGCTTCAAGGTATTCCTTAACCTTTACTCCCTGCGGAGTTTGAACTGCCACCAAGTTATCCCTAGGGATAGTTTTAATTATACTTAAGTCTTCTGCTACTTCTTTTATTGTATCCTTAACCTTTACGGCGCAACAACAAGCAGAAAACTTCGAAAGACCGTCTATTACGGCTTTTATAACACTGTCGCTTACAAGCGGTCTTGCGCCGTCATGGATAAGCACCTTTTCGGCACCTTGCGGAATTCTTTCAAAGCCCTTTATCACCGATTCCTGACGGCTGTCGCCGCCGCATACTATATCGGTAAGCTTTGAAAGCTTATACTTTTCGCAAATAAATTGTATTTTAAATAAATCCTCTGTTTTAACAACCAAAACTATATTTGAGATAGCATCGCAGTTTTCGAAAGCCAAAAGGGTTCTTACAATAACGGGAATACCGCCGATTTCATAAAGCTGCTTATTAACACCCTTCATTCGAAGCGAAGAGCCCGCCGCCACAACTATTACCGGAACTTTTTCTTCACTTTGGCAAACGGTATATTTAAGTTCTAACTTAGGTTTAATCATTTTTAATTACCTTTTTAAATATTTCACTAAACACTAGAGCAATAATAATGCCCAAGCACCAACCGCAAATAACATCACTAAAATAATGAACATTAAAGTATATACGAGAAATTCCCATAATAATGGGGAAAATAGTTAAAACCACAAAAGTTACAACCCTTTGGGGCTTTGTGCGGCAATAAGGCATAATACAAAAAGCCAGCATTAAATAAATTGCCATATTGTTCATAGAATGCCCGCTTGGAAAGCTAAAACTACTAATCTCTAACAGTTTTTCCAAGGGCCGTTCACGCGCTACAAGGATTTTTATAATTTTATTGAGTAAAGCTGAAGTTATACCTACACAAGCTACGGGAATACCAACCCTTTTGCTTGTTATCGGCAGTAAAACCAATGCCGAAATTATAACCACATCTAATAGTGTATCACCAAGCACAGTAAAAGCGTAAAAGAACCCGCCTATTTCACCATTAGGGTTTATGGCCTTCGGAAGCCACGCTTCAAAACCGTCTATCGCGCCCGAAAGACCTAAATAACAGGTTACTGAAAATACCACCGCCATTACAGCAATAACAATAATTTTCTTCTTCATTGATATACACCTATATCGCAAAATCGTGTTTGTTAATAAAACTGCCCAACTTCTCAAAGAGAAGCTGGGCCATGCTAAAATTTAAAGATTTATTCTTCGGTTTCTTCGCAGTCGCAACCGCAATTACAATCGCAACCTTCAAAATCAAACTCAAGATCTGTACCGCAATTCGGGCAAACCATACCTTCTTCTTCAAGCATTTCTTCATCAAGATAAATTGTATCGTTGCAAGCAGGACACTCGATTTCGTAAAGCTGATCATCACAGTCACAGTCTTCACAATCACAATCGCAATCGTCTTCATCATCTTCATAGATAAAGCTTTCAAGGTCAGCTAAATCTTCATCAACGGCATCGATTTGCTCCATAAGCTCATCGCAACCGTCTTCAATATCGCAAATTTCTTCAGTGATATCGCCAAGTAAATCAATAATAGCAGCCAAAACCTTGCCTTCGGGCTTTGTTTCATCAAGATTTAAGCCTTCAGCTAAGCCTTTGATATAAGCAATCTTTTCACAAATATCCATTAACTTTTCCTCCAAATTATACGCGTTCCATATATTCGCCAGTACGGGTATCGATTCTTACCATTTCGCCTTCATCAATAAAGAGCGGAACACGGATTTCTGCGCCGGTTTCCAAAGTAGCAGGTTTTGTAGCATTTGTAGCTGTATCACCCTTGAAGCCAGGGTCAGTTTGTGTAACAGTAAGCTCAACAAATGTTGGGGGTTCTACACCGAAAACCTTACCCTTGTAGGATAAAATTTTGCAAACCATATTTTCTTTTACAAACTTGAAGTTATCGCCAAGCTCACTGCCGTTAATGGGTTCAAGCTCGTAGGTTTCTTGATCCATAAAATAATAAAGGTCGCCATCGTTGTAGGAATATTCCATATCCTTTCTTTCAACAAAAGCGGTGGGGAACTTTGCTGTAGGGTTGTAGCTCTTTTCAATAACTGCACCTGTAATAACATTCTTGGTTTTTGTTCTTACAAAAGCGGCACCCTTACCGGGTTTTACATGCTGGAATTCAACAACCTGAAGCACATTTCCGTCTTCTTCAAATGTAACGCCGTTTCTAAAATCGCCTGCACTAATCATAATAATCCTCCAAATGTGCAATATTTCTATAATATTATAATGATTGTAGTTTATCGAAACGCTTTTAAGCGTTTCGATAAGCCGATTAAATCGGCTTTGCACAATTGGGTTTTTATAAATTCAATTGTGCACAACACTCATTGCAATAGTTAGTGCAAATTTTCTTTGAAAATTTGCATAAAACCAAAGGTTTTATATCGAAACAGTAATTCTTTTTACTGTTTCGAATAACTATAATCATTATATAGCTTTTACGCTGTTTTGTCAAGCAGATTATACGGTGTTAATGCGCAGATATAATTTTGTTGAAAAGTAACTATAAAAATGATATTATAGTTATAATAGACGGCATAAAGGAGCTTTGTTATGGTACATATTGGTAACGATTGGGATGATATTTTAGCTGACGAATGGAAAAAGCCTTATTATCTTGAATTACGTAAGTTTTTAAAATTGGAATACTCGTCCCAAAAAATCTACCCACAAATGAATAATATTTTTAATGCTTTAAAATACACTTCCTTTGCCAATACCAAGGTTGTAATTATAGGGCAAGACCCATATCACGGTGAAGGCCAAGCTCACGGGCTTTGCTTTTCGGTACAAAAGGGTGTTACGCCACCGCCATCACTTAAAAATATTTTTAAAGAATTACAAACCGATATTGGAAAACCTATTCCCAATCACGGCGAGCTTACCGAATGGGCAAAGCAGGGTGTTTTACTGCTTAACAACGTGCTGACCGTCCGCGAAGGGCAGCCTACAAGCCACAAGGGTAAAGGGTGGGAAATTTTTACCGATAGAGTAATAAGCGAGCTTAATAAAAAAGCTACCCCCGTAGTATTTTTACTTTGGGGTGCCCACGCACAAAAAAAGGCAGAAATTATAACCAACCCTATACATTATAAGTTGTCCTGCGTGCACCCAAGCCCCTTGTCCGCAAGCCGCGGCTTTTTCGGTTGCAAGCATTTTTCAAAAACCAACGAGCTTTTAACCAAAAACGGACTTTCTAAAATAGAATGGTAAATAGCAAAACTCCGACTCAAAGCAGTCGGAGTTTTTAGTTTAGAAATTATTTTCAAATTCGGCCTTGTCGCTTACAAAACTAAATTTAATACCTGTAGTACCGCTCTCGCCCGGTTCTAAGAATTTAAGTACACCATTCTTACGAGTAATATCTCTACCATCGGGGTCGCAGTTACCCGGTTCAAGACCCATAACGTAGTCATTAACGCCCATCATCTTCCATTGTGTAAAGCAATCAAGACACTTTTTATCATAAGACATTACAAGACCTATATCAAAATCTGTACTGTAAATACCAACCTTTGCAACACCGCCTTGCTCCTTAACGTCGTAATAATAGCAACGTTCTTGATATTGTGGCTGCGGTTTTTCGCATAAAAGTGCCGAATCTATATACTTCCCTGCATTTTCTTCACGAGAAGTGAGTGAATTGTGCGGAATTTTTAAAATGCTGTTTTCAGTAAGAAGCGGATAACCCATATTGCAATGATAAAGCACCATATAAGGCGACTGTCTGTCCCCTATATTGCTTACGGTATCGGTCATTTCAAAACTGTTTTCATTATAAGAAAAACGGTAAACACGGCAAAGCTCAAGCTTTTTGCCGAAAATAACACTATCAATAAGCTTTAATTTAATTGTAATACCATCGTTATCTTCATCAATAACGCAAACGGTAGCCGGAATATGCGATACCGTACCGTGTAAAGGCAAAACTTCACCCTCATCTTCACAAGGAGAGCCCACCTGTGTAAGACCGCAAGTGGTAATAAACCCTGCTGTAAAGGATTTTAAAAAGCCTAAGCCTTCCTTATCATAATAATTGGGAGCTACGTAACCACAGGGTGAGAAGAATCCCATATTTTTACCGTCAACCGCAATACGCGAAATATCGCCCGCGCGGTCAACCGAAATCCAAGCCTCCAAGCCCTTTCCGTTACGAACGTAAATAAAATGCATTCCGTCGCCCTTGCCCTCTTGCAATACGTAACGTTCTGCACCGCGGATTTGCAAAGAATTACCAACATAATTGTTCATAATTTTCACCTCTAAAGATTTGTTGTTTTAAGTATAACACATCTTTTTATAAATCGCAATAAATTACCAAAATATCACACAATTTTCCTATACTTTTAGCGTTTTATTTGCTATAATAGTTATAGTTAAATTTTCTCAAGGAGAACATTATGCAAAAATCCACTATGTTCAAAGGCTACCTTTACTCAATATTAAGCGCCGTAATTTATGGTTGTATGCCACTTATGTCAAAGCATATATATGCCGGCGGTGTTAATTCAATATCTCTTGTGTTTTTTAGAAATCTTTTTTCAATTCCGCTTGTTGCTTTGCTTGCGTTCAGACAGAATAAATCCTTTGTAATACCCAAAAAGGCACTTCCCGAAATAACTGTTATTGCCATTATCGGTTGCTGTATAACACCGCTTTTACTTTTAAGTTCTTATAACTTTATGGCTTCAAGCGTAGCTACGGTTTTCCACTTTATATATCCCGCTGTTGTAGTGCTTATTGGTATTATATTTATGAAGCAAAAAGCCAATATAAAAACTATTTTATGTGTTTTGCTTTGTGTATGCGGTCTTTGCCTTTTTTATACACCAGGCGAACCGCTATCTCTTAAAGGAAGTGCGCTTGCGATTATTTCGGGTATAACCTGCGCGATTTATATCTGCTTACTTTCGGTTTTTAAATATAAAGAAATGCCGATTTTCGTATTCACCTTTTATGTTATAGTTATAAGCAGTGTTGCTTTGTTTTTCTTCTGCATTTTTACAAATACTCTAACCTTACCAACAAACCTTTTAAGCTGGTTGCTTTGTATATTATTTGCAAATTTAATTACCGCGGGTGCGGTTGTGCTATTGCAGGCGGGCACCTTTATAATCGGTGGCGAACGCGCATCTATTTTGAGCACGTTAGAGCCAATAACCAGCATTATTCTTGGTTTACTGTTCTTGGACGAAAGTATAACTCTAGTTACTGCCTGCGGCGCAATGCTTGTAATTCTTGCAAGTATACTCATTGCAATTTTCGACGCTAAAAAATCCTAACCTTTGGAGTCTAATTATGAGAAACACCTACGACTTTACAAAAGAACTCATTCAATCAGTAAAACCCGACTTTGCATATAACGGCAACCTTGCCGATTGGCAACCCAAAGCCAAAGAAAAACTGCGCAGCCTTTTGGGTATGAATAAGTTCACGTTATGCGATTTGGACTTACAAATAGAATTCACTAAAGAACATCCCGACTTTACCGAAATACGTTTCACCTTCCAAAGTGAAACCGGTTACCGTGTACCCTGTCATCTTTTATTGCCCGTCGGCATTGAAAATCCGCCCGTTATGGTTTGTATGCAGGGTCATTCAATGGGTATGCACGTATCTCTTGCGCGCCCAAAATTCCCTTGCGATAAAGAGGATATAGAAACAGGTGACCGAGACTACTGTATACGCGCCGTAAAAGAAGGCTTCGCGGCGGTAGCGCTTGAAATGCGCAACTTTGGTGAAGTAAGCCATAACAATTACGAGCCCCAATGCTACGAATCGGCAGTAACAAATATGCTTATGGGCAGAACCACTTTAGGCGAGCGCGTGTGGGATTTTAGCCGTCTAATCGACCTACTTGAAAACAACTTTGCTAATAGGCTTGATTTAGATAATATTTGCTGTATGGGTAACTCGGGTGGCGGCACCGTAACCGCATATATTGCCGCTTTAGAAGACCGTGTAAAACTTGCAATGCCTTCTTGCGCTATGTGTACCTATAAAGATTCTATCGGCGCTATGTACCACTGCGCTTGCAACTACGTACCAAATATTGCAACAGTTTTTGATATGGGTGACCTTTTAGCTATGGCTTATCCTAAATATTATATTCAAGTCAACGGCATTACCGATGATATTTTCCCGATAGAAGGCGCTAAAAAGGTATTTATAGACGGCAAAAAAGCCTATGAAGACAATGGTGCTGCAGAAAAATGCGCTCACGTAATAGGTCACGAAGGCCACCGCTTCTATGCTGATGCCGCTTGGCCTATCGTTCATAAAATGTTAGGTAAATAAACCCTGTTTTGCAAAGCAAAACACCTTATTTTTTCACTATTACATATTACTTATTACCTAAATAAAAAAACTCCCTATCGGGAGTTTTTTTATTTACACCATGCTTCAAACTTCATAATATCTTCTTCAAGCTCTATTTTGATATTATTAATTCCGCCTTCAATAAAGTTTATATCAAAGCCTAAATTATACAGAAGCATTGTGCAGTTAGACTCAGTCAAAATATGCCCCGAGCTTTTTACCATATCAAAAACCTCGGTAAGAATTGAAAAATAATGCGCTTCAGGTGACTGCAGAGCAATAATCTTTTCACGTTCAAGATATTCGGGATAATCGCCCGACAAATCAAACTGAACATAGTCGTTCATGCTGTGGCAAATTGTAGCACTTTTCGTTTCACTGCAAGCAAGCAATAATTTTGATATCGTTTCGGTAGTAATCATTGGACGTGTAGCTTCTTGAATTATAAGCACGTCATCCAAAGAATACCTGCTTTTCAGATATTCAAAAGCGTTACAAAGCGAAGCTGCGCCACTATTGCCCGCCGGAATAAGTCCTTTAAGCTTTGTTATACCAAACTGCTCGGCGTAAGCTTTTACAATATCTTCCCACCCGCGAAGACATACTACGTATATATCATCTACAGATGGGTGAAGCTGATAGGCTTGCATACAATAAACTATAATAGGCTTACCGTTTACATCTATAAATTGGTTAGGTATATTACGGCTGTTTCTACCCGTTTTACCGCCCGCCAAAATAACCGCCGCAGTTTTATTTTTCTTTTTTGTATAAACGTCTTGTGGAAATGACTGTGAAATATTTTGCTTGGCATAACCAAAAATTAACGATTCTACCGTAGTGTCAAGCACACTGGCAAATTTTTCAAGCTTTTTTTGAGAAACGTCATTTTCACCCGATTCTATCTTGGCAATAGTTGAACGAGTTTTGTATCCCATTGCATCTGCAAGCTCTTGTTGTGACATACGTAATTCAAAACGTCTTTTTTTTATGTTGGCACCTACTGACAAAAAATCACCTCAAAAAATCAATTTTATATCTATTTCAAACACATCGTGCTTATTATAAATCAACACAGAGTGATTTTCAAGCCCGAATTTTAATTTTTTTGTAAATTCATTGACTTTTTTGTTGATTTTAAATATAATAATCGTGTTGCAAACAAACAAATTTTTTATTTTTTGAAAGGAGTACAGTTATGAAAGCTGTCATTTTCAACTCAGGTCTTGGTAACCGCATGGGCGAGTTCACCAAAAACAATCACAAATCTATGGCTCAACTCAAGGATGGCGAAACAATTTTCCACCGTCAGATTCGTCTTTTGGCTGCAGAAGGTATTAAGGACTTCATCATTACAACAGGTCCTTTTGAAGATCAGTTAAAAGCTACTGCTGCTGATTTCCCCGAGCTTAACTTCTCTTTTGTTCGTAACGATATTTACGACAAAACTAACTACATCTATTCTATGTACTTAGCACGCGACCTTATGGACGATGACCTTCTCTTCTTCCACGGTGACTTAGTATTCAACCGTAAGCTTTTACACGATGTTTTGGCTTGCGAAGAAAAGAATACCGCTACCGTAAACTTTAAGAAAGCTCTTCCTGAAAAGGATTTCAAGGGCAGAGTTAAGGACGGTAAGGTTGTAGAAGTTTCTATTAAAATCTTTGATGAAGATTGCTTCGCATTCCAGCCATTCTACAAGATGGAAAAAGCAACCGCTTCTGCTTGGATTGGCAAGGTTGTAGAATTCATTCACAAGGGCGAAGACAAGTGCTACGCTGAAAACGCACTTAACGAAATCTTCCCTGCTCTTAATGTTCGTGCTTTCTCTTATGAAGATTACTACATTGATGAAATCGACAATCTCGACGATCACGCTCGCGTTACTGCAGAAATTCTCCCCTTCGACGAAGCAGATGCTAAAATCTTTGGCTAATAATTTAATTCAACAATTTAATAATTAGGAGATTAAAAATGGAAAAATTTACGTACGGTTATGACAGCGTACAGTTTAAAAAGTTTAAAAAGTACGCTTGGCTTATGCTTTTAAGCTTCGGCTTTACTTACTTGTTCTTCTACAACGGCCGTCAAAACATCAACCTTGTAATGGATCTTATGAAGGAACACTTCGCTTCTGACCTTGGTACTATCGGCGTTGTTTCTTCCGCTCTTTTCTGGTGCTATGCATTCGGTCAGTTAGTTAGTGGACGTTTAGGCTCATACTTTGGCTACAAAAAGCTTATGATATTCGGCGTTGTAGCTTCTGCTATTCTTAACGTAGTAATTTCGTTTATGAATAACCTTGTTGTTATCGCAATCCTTTGGGGCGCAAACGGTTTCTGTCAAGCAATGGTTTGGGCAAACGGTGTTGGCGTTCTCAACAAATGGTGGCCTAAAGAGAAGCGTGGTTTCGCTTCGGGTCTTGCAACCTCCTTCTCAGGTGTTGCACAGGTTGTTACCTACTTAACAATCAACCTTTGCCTTGCTCTCAATCCTGATTGGGGTTGGCGTGCAGGTTTCCGTTTCCCTATGATTCCTATGGTATTAATCCTTATCGCTTTCATCGCTTTCTTCAAAGAAAAGCCCGAAGACGTTGGCCTTCCTGCATTTGAAGAAGCTGATAAGGGTCTTGAAGAAAAGGATGCTGCTTTGGCAGAAGAAATCTCTAAAAAAGGCTTCTTCTATCCTTATAAGCTTCTCTTCAGCGAACCTAAGGTTATCATTTTCTGCTTGATTTCGGCTATCGCAGGTATTGGTCGTTACGGCCTTCTTACCTGGGTTCCCACCTACTTTATGGATGAGATGAACCTTTCGGTTAAAGACGGTATCTTTTCTTCTATTCTTCTTCCTATCGGTCAGGCTTGCGCAATGTTCGTATTCCCCTTCATCACCGATAAGATTTTCAAAGGCAAACGTGAACCCATGCTCATCTTGGCTGCAGTAGTTGCTTGTGCAGGTCTTGTATGCTTCCCATTCTTCAAAACACAGGCTCCTGCAACAATTATGTTGTTCGTAGTTGGCGTATTCTCAATGGTAACAGGTGTTATCTGGGCTATCGCAGGTGATATGGGTGGCCGTGC
>JAFQOJ010000001.1 GCA_017403265.1 Clostridia bacterium | reverse complement strand
TGTTGGTGATAATGTTGGTGACGTTGCAGGTATGGGCGCCGACCTATATGAATCATATGTAGGCTCCGTTATTTCAGCCTGTGCTTTAGGTGTTGCGGCATTCCACACTATTGAAGCAATGGCACTACCTATGCTTTTAGCTGCTTTAGGTGTTGTATGCTCCATAATAGGTACCTTCTTTGTAAGAACTAAAGAAGGTGCAACACAAAAGCAATTACTTTCAGCACTTTCTCGCGGCACAAACTTCTCGGCAATTACTATTGCTATTGTTTCTCTTCCCCTTATTTATTGGGTATTAGGCAAAGCAAACTGGAAAATATATTTTGCAATTTTAGCAGGTCTTATTGCAGGCGTGCTTATAGGTAAAGCAACCGAATACTTCACTTCCGATGGATTTAAGCCAACAAAAAATCTTGCAGGCACTAGCGAAACAGGTACTGCCACAATAATTATTGGCGGTTTATCGGTTGGTATGCTTTCAACCTTAATGCCTATCATCATTATAGCAATTTGTGTTTTGGTTGCCTTTTATGTTTCGGGCGGCGCTAACAATGCTTCCCTTGGTCTTTACGGTATTGCTTTATCGGCAGTTGGTATGCTTTCAACACTTGGTATAACCCTTGCAACTGATGCTTACGGTCCTGTGGCTGACAATGCAGGCGGTATTGCACAAATGGCAGGATTAGATGAAAATGTTCGCGAAAGAACCGATGCTCTTGATTCACTTGGCAACACAACGGCTGCTACCGGTAAAGGTTTTGCAATTGGTTCCGCTGCACTCACCGCACTTGCACTTATGGTATCATATATTGACAAGGTTAAATCTATTGACGGCGGTTTAGAAAAAATTGCAAATTTAAATATTACAAACCCCACCGTTTTAACAGGTCTTTTCATCGGTGCCTGCCTTCCCTTTGTGTTTGCAGCTATCACAATGAATTCGGTTGGCCGTGCAGCACAAAGCGTTGTAAAAGAGGTTCGCCGTCAGTTCAAGGAAATTGTAGGTCTTATGGACGGCAAGTCCGACCCCGATTACGAAAGCTGTGTTGACCTTTGCACTAAGGCAAGCCTTCGCGAAATGATCTTACCAACCGTTGTTGCAGTTGTTGTACCCGTTATTGTAGGTCTCACACTTGGCTGCACAGGTGTTGTTGGTATGCTTGCAGGTGCAACCGCTTCAGGCTTTTTAATGGCTGTGTTTATGTCAAACTCGGGCGGTGCTTGGGATAACGCTAAAAAGTATATCGAAAGCGGTGTACACGGTGGTAAGGGCTCTGAAAACCACAAAGCCGCCGTTGTTGGTGATACAGTAGGTGACCCGTTCAAAGACACCTCGGGCCCTGCAATTAATATTCTTATAAAACTACTTTCAATGGTTTCTATTGTATTTGCCGCAGTTGTTGTAAGCTTTTCAATTTTATAATTTATGCTAAATTCAAACGGCTCGTCCTATGACGAGCCGTGATTTTTTGCATCAATTTCATTTAAATAGCTTTTCTTAGAAAAATGGTTATTTTTGTATGAATTATATTGCTTTTTTGTAAAGAAAATAGTATAATAATCGTAATAGTGTTTTTATGCTTTAAATTTTGTCTTATGTATAAAAAACACTACATTTCAAACCATAAAAATAATAAATTATTAGAAGAAAGGAAATTTTTAAAATGGCTTTTTATCTTAAAGGCGTAAAGCTTTCTCATAAAAAAAATACAAGTCCTGAGAAAGCAGAAAAAATTTCTGTAAACAGCGTTACAATTCCTATGTCAATGCATATAGGTCGCCCTGCAAATGCGGTAGTTAAAAAAGGTGATACCGTAGCAGTTGGCTCCCTAATCGGCGAAGCGGCTGAGGGTCTTTCCTCCCCCGTTTATTCAAGTGTTTCAGGCTCAGTACAGGGTGTAGGCGAAATTTTACTTTCAAACGGCATGACAGGTGCCGCTGTTACCATTGAGTCTGACGGTGAGATGACGCTTGACAGCAGTATTACACCGCCCACAATAAACAACAGAGACGATTTAATAAATGCTCTTTCAAAAAGCGGTATTGTAGGTCTTGGCGGTGCAGGATTTCCAACATCAATTAAATTTAAAACCGACAAACCTATTGAATATCTTATTATAAACAGCGCCGAATGTGAGCCTTATATCACAAGTGATAACTATACTATGCTTACAAAAGCTGATATGATGGAATACGCTATCGAAACTTTGGTGAAATTTTTCGGTATAAAAAAAGTTATTATAGGCATTGAGAAAAATAAACCAAAAGCAATCGCAAAAATGCGTGAGCTTTCGGGTAAGTTTAATAATGCTTCTGTAAAGGTATTGCCAACCGTTTATCCGCAAGGCGGTGAAAAGGTTATGGTTTACCACACAACAGGCAAAGTAGTTGCAGAAGGCGGTCTTCCTATTGATGTTGGCTGTGTGGTTTGTAACTGCACCACCGTTGCCGAAATAGGCAAATACCTTAAAACAGGTATTCCGCTTGTTGAAAAGGTTGTAACCGTAGACGGTGACGCTATAGAAAACCCGCAAAATGTTATTGCACCTATCGGCGCACCGATTAAAGATGTTCTTGAATTTTGCGGAATAAAAGCCGAAATTGCAAAAGCACTTTACGGCGGACCTATGATGGGTATATCGGTAACCGATTTAGAAAAGCCTGTTTTGAAAAATACAAACGCTTTGCTCGCCTTTTCGCAAAAGCAAGCCTTTGTACCTAAAACTACTGCCTGTATCCGTTGCGGTGCCTGTGCAAACAACTGTCCGTTTGGTATAGATCCTGTTGCTATTTTAAAATCGTACAAAGAAGACGATTATTTAGGAATGAAAAAAGCAGGTGCGCTTTTATGTATGGAATGCGGTTGTTGCTCCTATGTATGCCCTGCGAAAATACCTAATGTTCAAAACAATAAGCTTGCAAAAGAAGCTATTCGTAAAGAAGCTCAAAGGGAGGTAAAATAAAATGGGAAAACTGCATATTTCGGTATCTCCTCATATCAGAAGCTCTAACACTACCCAAAGAATAATGCTTGATGTTGTAATTTCGCTTTTGCCTGCCGCAATCGCAGGTTGCATTATTTTTGGAATTTCAGCATTATGGGTTATTTTAGCATGTGTTTTTTCTTCGGTTGTTTTTGAAGCTTTATTCAATATCATAACCAAAAGAACACAAACAATAAGTGATTTAAGCGCCGTTGTTACCGGTCTTTTATTAGCGCTTAATCTTCCTGCAAATACTCCCCTTTGGCAAGCCGTAATTGGCTCTGCTTTTGCTATTATCATTGTAAAATGTCTCTTTGGTGGTATAGGCTGCAATCTTGTAAATCCCGCTATTACCGCACGCGTATTTATGCTTATAGCTTTTACTAATTTAGCAAAGCCTGCATTTCCTTTAGATGCTGTATCCTCTGCTACTCCGCTTGTAGAATTAGCGGAAGGTAGCTCTCCGTCCCTTATAAACCTTTTCTTAGGTAATATAGGCGGTGCTTTGGGTGAAACCTCAGCCTTAGCGCTTCTTATAGGCGGTATTTATCTTTTAGTTCGCCGCGTTATTACCTGGCACATCCCCGTTGCAACAATTGCGACAGTATTCGTTTTAAGCTTTTTATTAGACGCTTTTAGCTTTATTAATGCTCTATCTTGGGTTTTATCGGGCGGTCTTATAATCGGCGCTTTCTTTATGGCAACCGATTATGTTACTTCACCCGCTGTTGCAAAGGGAAAAATTGTATTCGGTATAGGCATTGGTCTTATTACTGTTTTGATACGCTTTTACGGAAACTACCCCGAAGGTGTATCCTTCGCAATACTTATGCTTAATATTTTAAACCCTTATATCGAAAAATTTAGCAAACGAAAACTATTTGGAGGTAAGCACTATGAAGAATAATATTAAAAGCGTTATCTCCCTTACTGCAATTTGCATTGTAACCTCTATTCTTTTAGCGTTCACTAATAATCTTACCGCTCCTATAATTGCTAAGCAAGAGGCTGCCGCAGTAAATGATGCTTTAACAGTAGTTCTTCCAAACGGTGAGGATTTCCAATCGGTTGACATTACTAAATACACTCTGCCCTCTACCATAACCGAAGCCTACAGCGAAAAGAACGGCGGTTATGTTTTCAAAATGGAAACCACAGGTTATGATGTAGGCTTTGTAATTCTTTGCGGTATTGACAAGGATGGCGTTGTAAAAGGCGCTACATCTATTTCAAGTAAAGAAACCTTGGGCTACGAAAAAAGCTACGGCGATGAACTAAAGGACAAAACCCTTGGCGATATTGACACTGTAGCGACAGTAGCAGGAGCTACAAAAACTACTGCCGCATATAAAAGTGCCATTAAGGATGCGCTTAATTCCTTCGTGATACTGAATGGCGGTACTGCTGATTTAAGAAGTGAAGAAGAAATCTTAGCAGATAATCTTAATACCGCTTTACCCGAAGCTAACGGCGAATTTGAAATAGTATTAATACTCGAAGAAATAAACGGTATTGATACAATTTATAAATCAGTAAAAAATAATGGCTTTGTATTTGTTATTGGTGAAGAATTTATCGGTACTGATTCAGACGGAAACATCTTAACCGAAACAAGCGAAACTAATAAAACCATTATTGAAAATGCAAGACAAACTCTCTTAAAATGGGCTGACAGTCAAATTGATTTAACCAAACTCACCGATATGCCCACTTCAGTTGAAGCCGCATATAAAGCAGATAACGGTAATTATACCTTGATTTTACACGCAGCAGGCTACGGCATTAACGGTGGTGATAAATATCACCCCGCGTCAGGTGAGCCGATTGTAATTAAGGTGACCGCATCTAAAGACGGTAAAATAATTACTTGTAAAACCCTAGAGCAAAATGAAACCGCAAATATCGGTTCTGCATGTGCAGATGAAAGCTTTTATTCGCAGTTTAACGGTAAAACCGAAAATGATTATACTGAAATTGATGCCATAAGCGGTGCTACACTTACTACTGATGGTTATAAAAATGCTATCGGCGATGTATTTACAGCTATTAAAATTTTGAAAGGAGTATCTTAAATGAAAAATAACAGTAATCTTTCTATTATTCTTAAAGGTATCCTTTTAGAAAACCCTGTATTTGTTTTGATTTTGGGAACCTGCCCCACCCTTGCAACCACAAAAACCGTTATCGGTGCTGTTGGTATGGGAATTGCGGCTACTGCAGTTTTAATTTGCTCGAACATTGTTATCTCTCTGCTTCGCAAGGTTATACCCGACAGTGTGCGAATCCCTTGCTATATCGTAGTTATTGCAAGCTTTGTAACAATTGTTGAAATGGTAATCCATGCCTATGTTCCCATTATTTACGATTTATTGGGCGTTTACCTACCACTTATTACGGTTAACTGTATTATTCTAGGCAGAGCCGAAATGTTTGCAAATAAGAATAATATTGCAAAATCTGCTTTAGACGGTTTAGGCATGGGACTTGGCTTCTGCGTAGCACTTATTTTAATGGCAACAGTTCGTGAAGTTATAGGTGTCGGCAGCTTTGCAGGTATCTCTATTCCTTTCTTGGAAAATTATACAGTTAAATTCTTCCAAGAAGCGCCCGGCGGTTTCTTGGTATACGGTGTTTTAATTGCATTAGTTTTCAAAATCACTCACGGCAAAGCGCCTTATAAAAAGGAATTTTCGTGTGATAGTTGTCCCTCAGCAGCTTTTTGTAATAAAGCTCACTGTCAGGAAGCAAAGGAGGAAATATAAATGGATGCTTTTAAAAGTTTAGTTATAATTATGTTATCCGCAGTCTTTGTTGACAACTATGTATTAACACGTTTTTTAGGTATTTGCCCCTTCTTAGGTGTTTCTAAAAAGCTAGACTCAGCAGTTGGTATGGGTGTTGCTGTAACATTCGTAATGGTAATGGCAACCGCAGTTACTTGGCCTATACAAACCTACATTTTGGGCGAAAAACTAGGGTATTTACAAACTATAGTATTCATTCTTATTATTGCTGCACTTGTACAGTTTACAGAAATAGTATTAAAGAAATTTATCCCCGCTTTACACAAGTCGCTTGGTGTGTATTTACCCCTTATTACCACAAACTGTGCAGTATTAGGTGTTGCTATCAATAACATAAATGAAAGCAATTTTAACTTCCTGCAGTCAATAATAAATTCCATCGGTGTGGGACTTGGATTTTTACTCGCAATGGTAATTTTCTCAGGTCTTCGCTCAAAAATTCAGGAAAGCGAAATCCCTGAAAGCTTTAAAGGACTTCCCGCAACATTGATTGCCGCTTCCTTTGTTTCTCTTGCTTTCTTTGGATTTGGCGGTATTATTGAAAATCTTTTTAAATAGGTGAAAATATATGACAAGTATTTTAACTGCTTTTGTCACAGTAACGGTTATAGGCTTAATTGCGGGTGTGCTGTTGGCATTAGCCTCACACTTTTTAAGCGTGCCTGAAAACCAAAAGGTTAAAGAAGTTCGCGAATGTTTGCCGAGTATCAACTGCGGTGCCTGCGGATATAACGGTTGTGACGAATATGCCAAAGCCGTTGCCGAAGGTGGCGCTAAAACCAATCTTTGTATACCTGGTGCCGACTCGGTTGCCGCAAATGTTGCTAAAGTAATGGGAGTTGAAGCTCAAGATGTTGTTGAAATGGTGGCATTTGTGGGGTGTAACGGTAATACCGAAGCTACCACTAAAACCAACAACTACAACGGCGTTAATACCTGTGCCGCCGCCTCAATGATTTACGGCGGTCCTAATTCCTGCAAATACGGCTGTTTGGGTTGCGGCGACTGTGCCGTAGACTGCCCTGTTTCAGCAATATGCTTAAAAGACGGTATTGCTCATGTTAATCCAAATATTTGTATTGGTTGCGGTCTATGTGTAAGCAGATGTCCTAAGGGAATTATTAAACTCATTCCCCAAATCGCTAAAGTTGCTGTTATGTGTAACAGTAAAGAAAAAGGCGGTCCTGCGCGAAAAAAATGCCAAAACGCATGTATCGGTTGTAAAAAGTGCGAGCTTAACTGCCCAAGCGGTGCTATAAAGGTTCAGGATAACCTAGCCCAAATAGACTATTCAAAGTGTACTTCTTGCGGTATTTGTGCCGATGTATGCCCCACCAAATGTATTCATAAATTAAACCAAAATGCGTAAAAATAAGGTTGTAAACGATATACTATTAATTTTGGGCATTTTAAGTTTAGCGCTTGCAATTTTTCTTGTTTTTAAGCTCAACCTTAAAAACGGTAATCTTGTTAAAGTAACAGTTGACAACCAAGTTAAACATTGTTATAATATTAACAAAGATACCGAGGTTGTTATCAACAACGGTAAAAACACCAACATGCTTGTGATTAAAAATGGCACAGTTTATATAAGCGAAGCCAACTGTCCCGACAAGATATGTGTCGCTCATAGAGCAATCTCAAAAATAGGTGAAACAATTGTTTGCCTACCACACAAGCTTGTAGTTGAAATAACGGAAGAGTGACCAGCATGCTAAAACCTAAAAAACTTACATTAATAGGTCTTTTGGCGGCACTCGCTATTATTCTTTCCTATGTCGAAATGCTGCTTCCCCCCATCTATGCGGCAATACCAGGTATAAAGCTTGGGCTTGCAAATGTTGTTAGTATTATAGTGCTTTATACCTTTACCGTTAAAGAAACTGCTTTGGTCACTTTAGTGCGTGTACTTACCGTCGCACTTATTTTCGGTAATCTTATGACCTTAGCCTACAGTATAGCAGGCGCAGTTTTAAGTGTTTGTGTAATGGCGTTACTTAAAAAGACTAATCTGTTTTCAACCGTAGGTGTTAGCATAGCAGGCGGTGTTTGCCACAATTTAGGGCAAATACTTATGGCAATACTTATAACCTCTACAGCTGAAATTGGCTATTATATGATTTTTCTTTGTATCAGCGGTATTTTATCGGGTACACTTATAGGAATTGTAGGTGCGCTCGTAATTAAATATACAAAAAAATTTAAAGGATGGAAACTATGAAAAAACTACTTAGCATTCTCTTAATGGCAATTTTAATCGCAACTCTCTTCACATTCACAGGCTGTAGCAAACCCGAAAGCTTAAAATTTGGCTTAGGCACTTATGCCTATACAGAAAATGTTGCTTCTGCACAAGGCACCAAAACCGGCGCTATGGAAGTTGTAAGCACAATCGCAGCTGTTTTACTTTCTGAAGATGGCAAAATCGTTAAATGTGAAATTGACTGCGCTGACACTGCTCTTAATTTCAATGAAAAAGGCGAATTTGTAGCAATCGCCGAATTCAAAACCAAGTATGAAAAAGGCTCTGACTACGGTATGGTAGCTTATGCAGGCGCTAAGAAGGAATGGTTTGAGCAAGCCGATATTTTTGAAGCCCTTGTTGCAGGCAAAACTATTGATGAAGTTAAAGCTCTTATTGCAAATGAAGGCAAAGGCACAGATGAAGTTATAAACGCAGGCTGTACTATTGCTATTGCAGATTTTGTTTCTGCTCTTGAAAAAGCTGTAGCTAACGCTAAGGATTCTGCCGCTACTGCTGAAGACACCTTAAAGCTTGGTATTGTATCTTCGCAGACAGGTGAAAACGCCACTGACAAAGACGCTGGTTCTAACGAAGTTGAAACCACAATCTCTGCCATTGCTTCCAAAGACGGCAAGGTTACCGCTGCTGTTACAGACGCTTATCAGGCTTCTGTTGCATTCGATGCAAAGGGTGTAACCACTACTAAGGCTGCAGATATTGCTACTAAGCTTGAAAAAGGCAACGATTACGGCATGGTAGCCTACGGCAATGCTAAAAAAGAGTGGTTTGAGCAGGCTGCTGCCTTTGATGCAGAGCTTATCGGCAAAGACACTTCCGAAATCGCTGCTTTGGCTACTGCCGAAGGCAAACCTGTTGACGCTCTTGTAACCGCAGGCTGCACAATTGCTGTAAGCGATATGGTTAAAGCTGCTGTTAAGGCTTCTAAATAAACCAAAACAACAATAATAAAGGGGCTCTAAAGCCCCTTTTCTTTTTAATAAAATGAAAAAAATATTAGTTTTATTTTTAATTCTTTTGCTTTCTCTTCCCCTTACATCTTGTAAAGCAAATCTTCAAAAATTTACCGACTATTCGTTCAATAGCTTTGATACCCTAACAACGATAATCGGCTTTGAAACTCAAAGGGAAATCTTCGATGCAAACTGTACAAAAATCAAAGAATGGCTTTCAGAATACCATAAGCTTTATGATATTTATAAATCCTATAAGGGCGTTACTAACCTTTATACTCTTAACCGTTCGCAAGGTAAAGCCGTAAAGGTGGATAACAAAATCATTGACCTTCTCTTGTACTCTATGGAACTTTACTTAAAAACGGACGGCAAGCTTAATGTTGCAATGGGTAGTGTTTTATCTATATGGCACGACTACCGCGATAATGGACTCGAAAATCCTGAAAATGCCACCTTACCCGAAAAAAGTGCTTTGCAAGAAGCTGCGCTTCATATAAACTTTGATGATGTTGTAATTGACAGTAAGGCGCAGACTGTGCTTATTAAGGATAAAAAGCTTACTCTTGATGTAGGTGCTATCGCAAAGGGATATGCCGCGCAAAAAATTGCAAAACAAATGGAAGCCGCAGGAATGACAGGATATATACTCAATATAGGCGGAAATGTTAATATTATTGGTAACCGCCCTGACGGCGAGAAATGGAGTATTGGTATAGAAAACCCTGATAAACAAAACGATAACGCATATATAGAACAGTTAAAGCTTAGCAATAGTATGTCCTTGGTGACTAGCGGCTCATATCAGCGTTTTTATACCGTAAACGGCAAGAATTATCATCATATAATAGATTCTGCCACTCTCTACCCCGCCGAGTATTTTGCATCGGTTTCAGTACTATGTGAAGACTCTGCCCTTGCAGACGGACTTTCAACAGCTCTATTTTGCCTACCTTATGAGGATGGCAAAAAGTTACTGCAAGGCTTCAACAATGTGCACGCCCTTTGGGTTACAGCTGACGGCAATATACTTTATTCAGATGACTTTAAAAACTACGCTGTACAATAAATCATAACTACCGGCCGTGCCGGTAGTATGCACTGCCCCCTTAGGGCATAAGACCGGCTGAGCCTATAGGCTCGTCGAAAAGTTTGCCAACCGCAACACTTTCACCGGCTGCCCCTAAAGGGGCTTTTTATTTGCCTTCT
>JAFQOJ010000074.1 GCA_017403265.1 Clostridia bacterium | reverse complement strand
ACGCCGTCAGTAATCTTTGCAATACGCTCTAATTCTGCGGGGAAGGTAGCTTCGCTTTCAAAATTAAAGAAAACGTAGTAGCCTTCTGCTTCGTCGTTGATAAGGTATGCCAAGCGGCGCTTACCCCAATCATCAACGTTTTCAATGGTACCGTTTTTAGCAATAAGGTCGTTAAATTTTTCTTTTAAAGCTAATGTAGCTTCTTCGCCGTTTGCTACGGTGAAAATCATAGCAGCCTCATACTTTGCGGTCATTTACTTGCACCTCCTTTTGGACTATTGGTCCTACCCTTTGGCAGAACAAGGAACTATAGGGCATAAAACCCCCATTAGCGACTAATATTATATCAATTTAATAACAGTTTGTCAATAAAAATATTGATTTTTTGAGAAAATACTGTATAATGTAAAGGAAAGGGATGATTAGTGTGTTACTTACTGTTGATATAGGCAATACCAATATTACTTTGGGCGCATATAATTCAAACTTTTTGGCATTTACCGCACGCCTTGCAACCGATACCCGTAAGACCGACGACCAATATGCCATTGAAATTAAGCATATACTCTCGCTTTACGATATTAAAAGCCAGGATATTGAAGACTGCATTATTGCAACCGTTGTTCCGTCTGTAGGTAAACAGATTTCGCAAGCGGTAGCAAAGCTATGCGAAATTGTCCCTTTAATGCTAGGTCCGGGAATAAAAACTGGGCTTAATATTAAGATAGATAACCCCGCTCAGCTGGGTGCCGACTTAGTAGCAGGCGCAGTTGGTGCAATTGATAACTACAAAATGCCCTGCGTTGTAATCGATATGGGTACTGCTTCTACCATAAGCGTGCTCGATAAAAACGGCTCTTTCTTAGGCGGTGTAATCTCTGCAGGGGTACGCTTAACACTTAAAGCATTAACCGAAAACACCGCTTTACTCTCCTCTATTCCCATTGAGGCGCCAAAATCGGTTATAGGCTCTAACACAACAGAAAGTATGCAATCAGGTCTTGTGTTCGGCACCGCCGCCATGATAGACGGCTTACTTGAAAAAATAACCGCAGAATTGGATGAAGTTCCAACTGTTGTTGCCACAGGCGGTCTTTCTAAAGAAATTATTGTACACTGCAAAAACAATATAATTTATAACGAAAACCTTTTACTTGAAGGTCTTCGTGCAATATACGAAAAAAACCGTTAGTAATTATCGCTTTTGCGGATTACAAATATATGAACTGCACCGAGAATCAACGCATTAATGAGAAAATCAGTGTAAAACGTTAGTTGAAATGATGATTAATTCACATTTACATTCGTTTGCATCTGCAAACACCTTATCTCTTCACTTTTCA
Source organism: Clostridia bacterium (assembly GCA_017403265.1). Taxonomy (GTDB): domain Bacteria; phylum Bacillota; class Clostridia; order Oscillospirales; family Acutalibacteraceae; genus UBA737. The sequence continues at coordinate 885 of JAFQOJ010000074.1, read as the reverse complement.
CTCTTCACTTTTCATTGAGCGAAGCGCTCTGGGCAGTATCGGAGGTAATTTTTATGTCAAACACAGAAAAAAGAAGGCAACAAACCCGCATGCTCGTTTTAGGGGCGGTATTCACAGCGCTTGTAATCGTGCTACAGTTTTTGGGCTCATTTATCCGCTTTGGTATGTTCTCCATTTCTCTTGTGCTGTTGCCAATCATCGTAGGCGCCGCCACATGCGGCTATAAAATAGGAGCGTGGCTAGGTTTTGTATTTGGTGTGGTTGTGCTTTTAAGCGGTGATGCCACTGCTTTTTTAACAGTAAACTATTGGGGCACAATTATTACAGTTTTACTTAAGGGTACTCTTTGCGGTCTTGCTGCAGGCATCGTTTACAAAGCACTCTCAAAATACAACCAATACTTAGCCGTTATGGCTGCAGCGGTTATTTGCCCAGTTGTTAACACAGGAATATTCCTTTTAGGCTGTAACCTTTTCTTTCTTGAAACCATTAAGGGCTGGGGCGCGGCTGCAGGTTTTAACAATGTAGCAGCTTATATGTTCTTAGGTCTTGCAGGCGGCAACTTCCTTTTTGAGCTTGGTACTAATCTTGTTCTCTCCCCTGCTGCTGTAAGAATACTTAAATTAACCAAAATACACAACTAATTTTAATACAGTAAAAGAAGTGCGTGGAATTTGAACCGCCCCAATTTGTGCGGACAGCACAAAAAAGTGCTCTATGGTAGCGAAAATCAAATTTTAAGCAATATACTGACTTCGTTTTTCGAGCGGAGTCAGTTTTGTTTTAAGTTGTATGCGTTGGTTATTGTAGAAATGGATGTACTCACCTATGAGGAGGCGAGCCTCCTCATAGGTCTGAAGTTTTACACGGTAAATACACTCTGTT
>JAFQOJ010000073.1 GCA_017403265.1 Clostridia bacterium | reverse complement strand
TCATTTCTAATATTTCATTTTCAAATTGCTTAATGTGTCCATATCCTCTTGACATAAAAATAATCCCCCCTTATGGTAGTTCTTTAATTCTACCATAAGGGGGTGGTTTTTTCTATTGTCCGTTTTTAACGGACTTGTTCATAAAAGTGATGTCAGTTTTTAATATGTTCATTTTTCCACTAATCTAATAAACGCTTAAAGCCGCTTTGGCAAACAGGTCCGCCAATAGCTTCTAGTATAGCATTGTAATCGTTCTTCTTAAGAATTTCGCTCATCTGTGCAAAAACTTTATCAATAGCAATTTCATATTTTTCCATAATTTCGGGGGTGTGTGCTAAAGTAAGGTAGCAAGCGTTATTGCCTAAGAAACCTTCTTTAAGCATTAAAACAGTGTAAAGGGTTTTAAGCTCTAACGGATACTTTGTATAGGTTAAGTGTGCTAAGCAAGGCATACCGCCCGCTTCAGCAGGAATATTGTGCTTTTCGGCGAGTCTATTCCATATATCAATAAGGGCAATACCCATTTTTTCAGCATGTTCCCAAACGCGAGTTTCTTCCATTTTTTTCAGGGTAGCAAGTGCTGCAACAGGACCAACGCTTTCGGTCCAATAAGTGCTGCTTATGAAGGAATCTTCTGCACCGTGCATAGCTTCCTTTGTGCCGATAACTGCGGCAATAGGATGACCGTTGCCCATTGCTTTTGCAAAAACTGCCATATCGGGATTAATGCCTAAAGCAAGGTGAGAACCACCAAACTTATATCTCCAGCCGATTGTGATTTCATCAAAAATAAGTAAACCGCCTGCTTTGTGGATTCCGTCACGAACATACTCTAAAAAGTCATCTTTTGGAAGGCTATTGCGTACAGGTTCCATAATTACGCAAGCCAAACGGTCACCGTAAGCTTCGAGTATTGCGTCAAATTCTTCCTTATTTTCATAATGGAATGTAACTGCCGAGTTTCTAAGTGCTTTAGGAACACCTGCAGGCTTAAGACCAGGAAGAAGCTGACCGTCTAAAGAAGCTCCGTCACCTAAATTTGCTGCAATATACCAGTCTCCCCAACCGTGATAGCCACAAATAGCTACCATATCTTTGCCTGTGGTTGCACGCGCAATACGAACAGCAACTGAACAGATTTCGCCGCCTGTTCTTGCAAAACGCACCTGTGATGCCCAAGGATGAATTTCGCAAAGCTTGTCTGCCAATTCAACTTCTTCGGGTGGATTTAATGTAGACATACAGCCGTTTTCAATTCTTTCTATAACCGCTTTGGAAACATCGGGGTCTGCATAACCGAGTAAGCAGGCACCAATGCCGTTTGTGGTCATATCGTAATAATGCTTGCCGTCTACATCCCATACTTCGCAGCCTTTTGCCTTTGTAAAATAAGAAGGCCACTGGTCAGGAGCGAATTGCTCTGGGCGTTTGCTTAAAAGTTGTGTACCGCCAGGGATGCGGTGCTTTGCATGTGTATAAAGTTCTTGTGCTTTAGACATTATTTATTTCTCCTTTTATTTTAATGCTTGCATTACTGCTTCAAGTTATAGTATAATGAGTAACAAGAAAAAAGTAAACAAATAAAACGGAACTCATACGGTGGGGATTCGGCGTTTTTATTAGTTTTTCATGGGGGATAAAAATGAAAAAATCTATTTTAAAAATTGAAATAGGCAATATAATTGTTAAGGTGATTTTGCAGGGTTACAGATATAACGAAAATCTATCTTATTCACCTAAGCATAATCATGCTTCTTTTGAATTTCATATAGTAGGTAAAGGATTTGTTAAGCTTGAAACCGATAAGGGAACGCTTAAGCTTTTGGAGAATGATTCGGTTTTGATTCACCCTGAAGTATTTCACGCGTTTAAAAGCTTAGAAACTGGTGCGGTTGTGTTGACCTTTTTATTTTTTATTGAAAAAAGTAAAAAGAAAACCGCAGTTGATTATTATAGCCTAGTAGAACAAAGGCTAAAAAGCGACAAAGGGGTTTTCTTGTTTTTGCAAAATTTTCAAATTAAAGAGTGTTCTACCAAGATTTTAACCAATTTGTATTCTGAAAGCGTATTTGCAGATGAAAGAGTAAAATCGTGGTTGAATATACTTTTAACCGAAATATTTGGGGTACTTAATGATAATAAAACAGGCACTTATGAAAATAATCCCCAATTAGCAGAAACCGATATGCGCTTCTTTATTATTGAGGATTATTTTAATGAACATTATATGGAAGATATTAGCTTAAAAAAACTTGCCGAGCGCTTATTTTTAAGTGAAAAGCAAACAGACAGAATGATTAAAAAAGCTTTTGGAGAAGGCTTTCGTCAGCATCTATGTAAGATAAGACTGCTAATTTCAAAAGACCTTTTAACTGATACCGATAAAGAAATAAGCGAGATAGCCGAACAAGTAGGGTATAAATCGTATAATGGTTTTTATCTGGCTTTTAAGGAAAATGTTAAAATGACACCTAATGAATACAGAGTCAAATACAAAAATAAGGTTTTATAAACAAAAACGAGATGGACTTCATCACGCATTTGTGTTCAAATCAGATAGTACTTGCTTTTGATATTGCTTAGGGGATAGCCCGTATTTTTGCTTAAATGCCGAGCTAAAATACGCTACCGAAGAATACCCCACCATATTACTGATTTCATCAACTGTATATAATTTATCAAGCAGTAAATCGGCGGCGTGTTCAAGGCGTATATTATTGCGGTATTCAAGCGGTGTGTTGCCAATAGTGTTACTAAATACTCTTAAAAAATGGTATTTACTCATAGTACACATTTTAGCGTAATCATCTAAATTACAGTCGCTGTTGTAATATCGGTTCATATGTTGTATAACCTTTGCAATACGGGTAAAGTTTTCTCTTTTAGGCATATTAAACCTTGCGGTATCGCGCTCAAAAAGGGTAAGTAGCTGCAGTAGTTTACATATACAAAGTTTTTCATAAAGGGGTTGTTTATTAAGGGTTTCTTCTATAATTTCTTCAAAGGTATCGCATACATGCGACCTGAAGGGTAGGCTGTAAATTTGGGAGGTTTCGAGTGATACAGGTAACTTATCACACTTAAAATGAACAAAATAAAACTCGCCGGTTTTGTTGCCTTTATGAATATGGTGTTGTTTTTCGTTTGGCGCAAAAATTATAAACGAACCCGCATCTGCCGTAACAGTAGATTCTAAATAAAAGGTTTCACTTCCTTTTGCAACATAAAACAAAAGCCAATCATTTCTACCGTTTGGTCGTTTGATTTCGCGACCAGTTTTTGCAAAAATATGACCGCAGCTTATAAGTGTTATTCCTGCTATTTGGTCCTTTTGGTCGGCATAAGCGTTAAAAATCATAGTACCACCGCAATATTTCTAAAGTTTTTCCCAATAAAATGGATTGATTTAGGTGTATTATAGCATTAAAATTAAAATATGTAAAGATGAAAGGAATTAATTTTATGCCTATAAAAGAAAAATCATTCAGAATTGGGTGCGGAAGGTATTTACAAGAGCGCGGAATTATTGCGTCGCTTGGTGAAGAGGTATTGCGCTTGGGAACGGCTCCGCTTATTGTTGGTGGTAAAACTGCACTTTCTATTACACAAAGTAAAGTAGAAAAAAGCGTTTCAGTTTGCAAAAAATATGAAATAGTAGAGTACCTTGGTAGTTGTAATCATGAAAGAGCTAAAGAACTTTGTGAATTTGCACAAGAAAACGGGCTTGATGTTATAGTTGGTATCGGCGGCGGAGTTATAATGGACTTTGCAAAGCTTATCGGTTTCTATGCAGGCTTACCTGTTATAAATGTACCAACATCTTCGGCTACCTGTGCGGCATACACACCTTTGAGTGTTTGCTATACTCCTGACGGGCGCACTGTGGGAAGCCAGCATTACGAGTACGAAGTAAACGCGGTAATTGCGGATGTAGATGTTATTTCTACCCAACCTAAGCGACTTTTACTTGCAGGTGTTTTTGATGCGCTTGCCAAGTTTGTAGAAATAAAGCACCGTTTTAGTGAAAATACTACTGATTACCCAATAGGACTTGATTGGGCATATGTCTTATCACAAAAATCTTTTAATGAATTAGTTAATAAAACTGAAAAATACATTTGTGATATAGAGTCGGGTAATATTACCGATACAGTGGAGCAAGTGATATTTAATACCATAGCAGGCACAGGTGTTATAAGCGGTATTGCGCGTGGCTCTAACCAAACCGCACTAGCTCACAAGTTTTACGAAAGCACCCGCGCTATGTTTTTTGAAGAAAGTAAAGAATATCTTCACGGTGAGATTGTAGGAGTTGGCTTATTATTGCAAAACTTCTTTAACGGGGAAGAAGAAAATAACTTGTTTTTGTTAGAACTTATGAAAAAATATAATATGCCCTGTTGCCTTGAAGATATTGGGATAGAAACAACCGAATATACTAAAAATATGTATTATGAAAAGTTGAAAAACAGTACTGCTATTGAAAAAGATAACATTGCAGAGTTTGAAAAGCTTACTGACAGCTTAGATTATTTATGGGGACTGAAATAATGAAAAAGCATTTATACGATGGATTTATAAAACCAGGCAAGGTTTTCGGTAATATATACTTTGTAGGTACCCGTCCTGCTTCAACTCATATTATAGATACAGGGGAAGGGCTTATACTGATTGATTCCGGACTTCCCGAAACTTTATGGATTGTTTTGGATAATATAAGGGAGCTTGGATTCAGTGAAAAGGATATAAAGGTTATATTGATGTCACACGGGCATTATGACCATGCAGGAGCAACCCTTGACCTAGTAAAACTGACATGCGCTAAAACTTATATTGGTAAAGATGATTTTAAAATGGTAAATGGACAGGAAGACACTTCCTTGGCAGAGATTTTCGGCGCTAAATATACAGGAGCCTTTACGCCTGATGTTTTACTAAGTGACGGCGATATCGTTACCCTTGGAAACACTTCAGTTTTGTGTGTTTCTACACCTGGCCATACCGACGGAACAATGTCTTTTTTCTTTAATACTACCGACGGTGAAAAAAGTTATCTTGCGGGTATGCACGGTGGGGTAGGCACCAATACATTAACTTTGGATTTTTTAACAAAAAACGGTTTGCCTTTTGAGAACCGAAAAAAATATATTGATGGAATTAATCGTATAAAGGATAAAAAGGTTGAAATCTTTCTTGGCAACCACGTGAAAAATAATAACACTGTGGAAAAGCTCCAACGGGTTGCAAAGGGTGAAAAAAATGCTTTTTTGGCACCAAAGGAATGGAAAGCATTTTTAGAAGAGCGTATAAAAAATCTTAGAATAATTATAGAAAGGGAAGATTTTATGCAAAACACAATTGATATGATTTTGAAAGAAAAAATTATTGTTATCGTAAGAGGTATTGGAAGTGATAAGCTATTAGATTTCGCAACTGCGGCTTATAACGGAGGTATAAGACTGTTGGAATGTACCTTTGACGCTACGGGTAATACATCTGATGAAGAGATAGCTTCTAATATAAAAATGCTTGCCGACCATTTTGAAGGTAAAATGTTAATTGGAGCAGGTACCGTACTTACCGAAAAACAGGTTGAGCTTACAAAAAATGCAGGCGGTAAATTTATTATTTCTCCCGACACTAATAAGGAAGTTATTACAAAAACAAAGGAGTTAGGGTTAGTATCTATTCCGGGTGCATTTACACCTAGTGAGGCGGTTGCGGCGCATAATGCAGGTGCCGATTTTGTAAAGCTTTTCCCAATAACTTCTATGGGTTCAAGATATCTTAAGGATATTAAGGCACCCCTTTCGCACATTCGTTTTCTTGCGGTTGGCGGAATAAATGCCGATAATATGGCAGAATTTTTAAGCGTGGGTGCGTGCGGTTTTGGTATTGGTTCGGATATAGCCAATAAAAAGCTTATTGAAGCTAACAATTTTGCCGCTATTGAAGAGAGCGCAAAACGCTATGTAAAGCAAATAGAAATTTTTGAAAACAGTAAATAATGTATAAAAAGCGGAGTAAACACTCCGCTTTTTTTATTCTTCGATTGGTATTTCAATGTAAGAGTCTTGCAAAAATACAGTGTTAACCGCGGTCTTAGTGGTTGTTTGCTCTGAGAAAAGGCCTTTGTTGTTGGTGTGTGGTACAAAAAACGGGAATGCAGATGAAGAGATATCAATACGCAATTTTTCACCCTTTTTAATAACGAAAGCATGCTCATCAAAAGAAAAGTCCATAGAAATATCGCTGTTGGGTTTATAGTTTTCGCAAAAATTGGAAAGCTGGTTTATATCATCGCGAAGACCGTAATCCCCTTCGTTTTTGCAAAGGCTTAACCTCATATAAAAACAGGTGTCCTCGCAGTCGGATTTGACCTTTAATTTGGCCTTTATTTTACCCTTTACAAAGGTGTCTTTTTCGAATTTGTCGGTATAAACTGTGATAATATCTTGGCGTAAATTAGGTTTATCCTGCCATTCGTTACCGCCAAAGTTTGTAGATAAACCACCCTTAAAGCTTGCAGGATTTGTAGGGTCGTATTTATAAGATATAGTGTTGTTACCTAAAATGAATTTTTGATGATTTTTAGGCTCAATAAAATCATCACAACACCATTTGTTATCAAAAAGCTTATAGTAGGTGATTTTACCGGGTTTAAATGGTGGTTCGCCCTTTTTGCGTACATGGTCTATCCACTTAACAGGATAATCCAAATATTCAATATCCATATTGCCATCTGCAAAGTTTATAGGCTCAAGCTCGCTGTGGCAACCGTGATTAAACGGATGTATTGCCAATGCCGATTTTGCTTTGGTTTCACTGTCAAGTTCGTTCCACATATCGAAAATTCCACCTGTGAATATATCGTAAAAGGCAGTAACAAACAAAATAGGAATATTGGCATTATTTACAACCCCTAACTTTTTGCCGTCTTGGTAGTCGTGATTCCAAAAAGCATCGTTTTTATTGGGGTGTTTTAGTATTTCGTTAAGGTTTTCATCATTTTCACCGAAAACTGTTTTAGAAAAATTACTCAGCGGTAACATATTAAAGCTTTCGGGTGTGTAATTTTTATTCCTGATGCTTTTCTTTTTATACATATCAACATACCAACCGCCGTGAAGACCCATTTTATAAAGACCGTTACGGTAGTTGCCGTTGTATTTTCCTGTTTCCATAACGCGTAATACTGCGCCCTTTATATCATCAGCAAAGGGAGCGGTTACAAAATGCACAGAAGCAGTATAGCTACTGCCGAACAGGTATATTTCACCGTTATAAAAGGGTTGCTGTCTTACCCAATCCTGCAAAAACAAGCCGTCGGCACGTTCGTTTTTGTATGGTATGCAGTCGCCACCGCTTTTGCCGCGACCTCTGCAATGCTGGAATATAAGGGCATAACCGCTATTCACCCAAGCGGCATTATCGGTTAAAATTCTTTTGCAAATGTCTTCTTCGTTTAGTTTTTCGTCATCATCAACATAAGGTGTGCGCATAATTACGGTTGGAAATGTACCGCTTTTTTGCGGTAAACAAATCACGGTAAATAAATCCGCATTATTAAAGTTTAAATACTCAAAATAAACCTTTTGGCTGTTCATAAAAAGTTCCTTTTTAAAAATTAGTATCTAATAACAAAATTATACTGCTTTTTGGTATTCATTGCAAGTATACTTTACTTTACTTTCGCCTGACAGTAGGGGAGTAGCCAAAGTGATTTTTAAATGCGCGGCTAAAAACATAGATAGAAGAAAAACCTAATTTTTCTGCCACATTGGATACGGTATCGTTTATAAGCATTGTTTTTGCAAGCTGCATTCTTTTGTTGTTGCGGTAGGCTATAAGGCTTATATTGTAGCGCTCTTTAAAACGTCGTTCTAAATAGTATTTACTGTAGTTAAATTGCCTTGCAATATCCTGTAGTGAAAACGCCATTCCCTGACCTGCATCAATATAATCCTTTACCTGCTCTTCAATACTGTAAACCACTTCTGCGCTATTATCAAAAGCTTTTGGAAAGTTATCGGTTATAAGCATATCTATAAGCTGGGTAAGTAAGCCCTTTTGGGTTAATTCGCAACCCTTTGGTTGATTTATAATAGAGTAAAAAAGCCGTAAAGTAGCGGTGGTATCCGAAAAGGTGACAAAAGGCGTTTGGGGGTAATTTTTAAAAACATCTTTTCGTATTTTCTTTAGCTCTGTGGTAGTAAGATAAGTTATATCCTTAAAGCATATAGGCACCTGCCTGCTGTCAGGCATAGCCGTTATATCAAAGTGAATATGTGGCTGTGAAAGGTTGGTTTTTGTAACCAAAAAGCTGTGTGTTACACCAGGGCGAATAAGTACAAATTGACCTTTTGTACAATTATAATCGCAACCGTTATAATTTAAAACAAATTCACCGTCTTCAACATATAAAAGCTCGTAATCAAAGATAATTCGGCTTGCAATTATTTTACCCTTATTCAAAACCGATTGCATAGCAACGCGAATATACGGGTTTATTGAAGAAATATCTAACACGATTATATATCCTCCGCAAGAAATGTTAAATTTGATACTACTTATGTTATTTTAATTTTAAGTGTTTTTTGTTATATTGTCAATATAATAATCGGTTGGAGGTATATAAATGTTAAATAATCTTACTACCAAAAAGAATATAACCACATTCTCGGTTTCGCCTGAAAATCTAACTGGTGAAAAGGGCAAGGGCGGTATGGCGATTGAGGGCAGCGCATCTAATGCGGCACGCGATCTAGGTCAAGGCTGGAAGGTTAATCCCTATTTGGTATTGCAACCGAGTGAAAGCATTGTGCTTGCCGATGTTAAAGGACAGGGTGCCATAAAGCATATATGGATAACCGATAGCGCAAGGGCAGGCAGACTTTTGATACTTCGTATTTTCTTTGACGGACATAAAAACCCCGCAGTTGAAACTCCGCTTTCGGATTTTTTTGCCAATGCCGAGCATACAGAATTTCGTCAGCTTTCGAGCCTTGCAATGTGTGTTAATCCCTGCAGGGGATTAAATTGCTATTTTGAAATGCCTTACTTTAAGTCGTTTAGAATAGAGGTTGAAAATATCGGTGCGGATGCTTGCAATATATATTATCAAATTGATTGTGAAGAAAAGGTTTTACCACCCGATACGCTTTATTTCCACGCGCAGTTCCGCCGTGTAAATCCGCTTCCCTATAAAGAGCCTTATGTTATTTTGGATAATATTAAGGGCAATGGGCATTATGTCGGTACCTATATGCATTGGGGTGTTAAGAATAACGGCTGGTGGGGTGAAGGCGAAATTAAGTTTTACATTGACAGCGATATCGATTTCCCAACCATTTGCGGTACAGGTACCGAAGATTATTTTTGCGGTGCTTATAACTTTGATGTTGCAGGTCAATATGCCGAATATACTACACCTTATGCCGGAATGTATAAGGTGCGCAGTACCGACGGTATTTACCGTTCTCAACGGTATTTTAATATGTACCGTTGGCATATTACCGATCCTGTTTATTTTAAGGAAAATTTAAAGGTTACAATACAGGCGCTCGGTTGGAGAAGCGAAAGAAGATATATGCCGCTTCAGGATGATATATCCTCTGTAGCGTATTGGTATTCAGATACATTGGATGATGCTTATCCTAAGTTTCCAAGTAAAGATGAATTAGAAATTATTTAATTTAGTTATAAAATAAAAAGGCGAGGTGACTTTCACCTCGCTTTAATGTTTGTTAATCGCAACAGGGGTCGGGCTTTTTGGCGGATGCGGGAGCATCGGGTGCAGGTTTGGTTGTGTCGCCAAGTCCTGCAGTTTCGGAAAAGAGAACATTTGCTTTTGTCATATCAACAGCATCGCTTGGGATGATAATCTTAGAAGCTTTGCCATTCGACATTGCAACAAGTGCTTCATATTTCTTCATTTCAAGCACGGCTGAATCTACCTGCGCATTCTTTAATTCACGAAGACCGTCAGCCTCTGCCTTTTTAGAAAGGAATATAGCCTTTGCTTCACCTTCGGCGCGGGCTATACGGGCATCGCGCTCACCTTCAGCGGCAAGAATCATTGCCTGCTTGTCACCTTCAGCGCGAGTAATTGCGGCTGCCTTGTGACCTTCTGCTTGAAGCAGGGTTTCACGGCGGTCACGCTCTGCCTTCATTTGTTTTTCCATCGCATTCTGAATTTCGGCAGGGGGGATGATGTTTTTAAGCTCAACGCGGTTTACCTTAATGCCCCACTTGTCAGTTGCTTCGTCAAGAATCTCAGTCATCTTGGCGTTGATGGTATCACGTGAAGTAAGTGTGCCGTCAAGCTCAAGCTCACCAACAATATTACGAAGAGTGGTTGCCGCAAGATTTGAAAGCGCAGAAATAGGATTAACTGCGCCGTAAGCGTAAAGCTTTGCATCATAAACCGCATAATAGATAACAGTATCAATTTGCATGGTAACATTATCTTTTGTAATAACGGGTTGCGGAGGTGAATCAAGCACCTGCTCTTTAAGGGTTACCCTTTTGGCAACTCGCTCAATAATCGGGATTTTAATGTGAATACCCGCCGACCAGGTTGTTTTGTACTTACCCAGAAGCTCCATAACAAACTCATGCGCTTGCGGAACAATTTTTATATTTGCAATGATAATTACTAAAATAACTGCTAATGTAATAATTATTGGCATTTTATATTCTCCTTTTTGAAAAAGATTTCATTTATATTATATCACAACAAGGACTTAAAATCAATACTTTAGTAGTAAAAGAGCAAGAGCGGAGTGAAGTCGCTGGCGTTTATTGATTGAAATATTTTTTTGCTACTTCTATGAAGTTTTTAACGATGGGGTTATCGTCGGTCGTATGCTGCCTTGCGATGTATATAGTTCGGTGAGATTCTTTGGCTTTCGGTAGGAAAAACAGCAAATTTTCAGCGTTATGCTGCTTTTGGCGAATGGCCGAATCGGTTGTTAAAACAGCGCCTATTCCAGTACACATCAAATTATAATGCATTTCGCTATGCCGCGCGTTTTTTATTTCACAGGCTGCGGTTTTAAAATCTCCAAGCATTTGTATCATTCTGCGCGATGTATCTGACCTATCGGCATATTTAATGAATTCTATATTCTTAAATACCGATAAGTCTTCAATTTCCCGTTCTTTTGAATAGGTGCCTGTTAAAATCTCTTCATGAGTCAAAGCAAGGTGCGATAATTCCTTAGCACCTTTCATAGATTTAGGCATTGCAATAACAAGGCGTTCTTTGAAAATAGGTTCGGTTATAAATTTGCTATGGTCGGCGGTATAGGTTATTAGTAAATCAATTTCTTCGTTTTTCAGCTTTCCCCAAAGAATGTCTGTAGCGCCTATATTACCAATATCTAGTGTTATTTTAATTTGCGGATACTTTTCATGAAAATCACCACAGATTTCTGACATAAGCAGGTATGAAGCAAAGCTTGAACCGCCTATCGTCAGGGAACCGTAGCTCATATCCGAAAGCTCGCGTATTCTTTGTCTCATATTGTTTTCACTTTCCATTATTTCTTCAATAGCTTGTATGTATATTCTGCCCTGCGGTGTAAGAGTTAAGGGTACCTTTGTTCTGTCAAAAATCCGTATTTCGAGTTCCTTTTCAAGTCTTGATATGGTAGCGCTTAAGGCGGGTTGAGAAACATATAGCGCCTTTGCCGCCAACGAAAAGCTTTTTTCTTTATAAACCTGATAAGCATATTTTGCAGCTAATTCCAAAAGTTCACATCCTTATAATATAATTATTATAATGTTATTACATTATATATATTTGATTATATATCAAGTTAGCTGTATAATCAACAGGAAATTATTAAAAGGAAGTATGCGGCAATGGAGAAAAAAGCAAATAGGTTTATAAAAATATTCCCTTGGTATCACGGTCTTATAGGCGACCTTTTGTTTTATATAGCAATAGATACCTTGTTCTTGACAGTGGTGAAAAATTTTTCGCCTGCGCAAATAGTATCTCTTACTTCAATTTCACAGTTTACCTGTATTGCTTTGCAGTTCCCGGTTCTTTTTGTAATTAAAAAGGTAGGTAATACCAACTCATCTATAATGCGTGGCTTTTGTATGTTATTATCCTCTGTACTTATAACCTTTAGCAAAAGTTTTTACCTTGTTTTACTTGGCAGAGTGTTTCACGATGTTGCCGCGATATTCGCCGGTGCTTCGGTTGTAGCGCTTGAAAACAACCTTGATTTAGTTGGTAAGCGGTATGAATTTGTGCGAGTGAGGACCGCTGCAAATACAGTTTACTCGGTTATTACAATGCTTATCTCTTTCGTGGCAAGCTTTATGTTTAACCTTAATAATTATCTGCCTATGATTGGTTGTATTACTACCTGTATGGTAGGCTTTATACTTTCGTTCTTTATGAAGGACTATTCTAAATATAATAAAATTTCTTACAAAACTGAAAAGGGCGAAAAGGTAAAAATACATTATAGCAAGTTTATTATATTGGCAATTATAGGCTATGCAATCTTTTATTTTGTTGTGGCTACAGGTCAATCCGAAGGAAAATTATTTATCCAACAGCATATTCTTTTAGATTTTAATATAGATAATACATCGCTTATATTAGGCGCAATAATTTGCGTTTCGCGTATTGTACGTGTATTTTCAAATATCTTGTTTGCAAAGCTTTACTATAAGCATAAGGCAAAAATGGGTATTGCATTACCTATATTACTTTGCGCTTCTATGGGCTTTTTGTTATTCGGCTCGTTTGTTCCTTTAATAGTTTTAAAAATAGTTATAATGTCTTTTGGGTACATAATAATTCTTTTTGCACGCGATCCTTTTAAGCTTTATATACAAGATGTTATATTTGAAAACACCCCAAAGGAACAGCATCAAACCTTACTTACAATGCTTGAATTTGGTGTAAAGATAGGGAATGCTGCTATGGGTCTTTCCTTTGCGGCTATTCTTACCGTATATCCAATGGCTGTAGTTATAACAATATTGTTTGTAGTAGCGATTGTTGAAATTCTTTTAAGTCTTAAGCTTTATAAAATGATTATGGTAGCAAGAAAAAAATAGCATAATTCAATCTATTGGTAGCAAAAGCGAGGTGAATTTCACCTCGCTTTTATGATATAAAAAATATAAATTAAACCAAACCCATACAAATTTCAACCACTAGTGCAACAATAACAACCAATGCTGAAATGATAAAACCGTGTATCATAGGGCGAATTCCTGACTTTTTCATATTTGCAAACGATGTATTGAGTCCGATTGCAGCAAGAGCGCAAACCATCAGAAATTTACTCAGTGTTTTAGTGTGTGTTATAACTTTGGTAGGTATAGAAAATATACTTGCTATAATTGACATTGCCAAAAAGCCCAGAATAAACCAAGGAAAGATTTTTGTAATGCTGAAATTCGCTTTAATCACCTGCTCATTAGCACTGTTTTGCAGGGCTTCCCTTCTTTTGATGCGAAGTTGAATCAAGGCAAAGGTTATTACTGTTGGAATAATTGTAAGGGTTCGGGTTAATTTAACCATGGTTGCAAAATCTCCGGCTGCTTCAGAAAAAGCATAACCTGTTGCAACAACCGAGGATGTATCATTAACTGCAGTTCCTGCCCAGATTCCAAAGGCTTCCGCGCTCATTCCCATAGCGCGTCCCATGATTGGAAAAAGGACTATCATTGCCATATCAAAAAGAAATGTTGCAGACATTGCATAAGCAATGTCGCTGTCGTCGGCATCAATTGTTGGCGCTATGGCTGCAATAGCTGAGCCCCCGCAAATACCTGTTCCTGCGGAAATCAGATTGGAAAGCTTCCAATTAAGCCCTAAAGACTTGCCAATAAAATAACCGCCGCCAAAACAAGTTGCAAGTGTAAAAATCATAACGGTCAGTGACATTTTTCCGACTTGTAAAATAGTGGTTATATTTAGAGATAAACCTAATAAAATTATGGCAAACTTTAAGATTTTTTTAGATGTGAACTTTAATCCTGAATATAAAAATTCGCGATTTCCCAAGAAATGATTTATTATCATCCCAATAAACATAGCAATAACAGCGCCGCCTATTATATGGATAGGTAATAGGCTTTCAATCCAACAGGCAACAAAGGCAATTGCAACAGGCAATAGTACCCCTGGAAGTATTTTTATAATTTTCATAATACAACCTCAAAATAACAATATATTAGTTGCATTATATCATAAATGCTTTTGAAAATCAAACTTAAATAGTATAAATCTCCTCAAAATACAGATAGTGACAACGCGATTTGAAAATATAAGTAGGGGCGATCCACGAATTGCTCGTTTAAGTTTCGTGCATATTTGCGGGTCATTCGTGAATCTCCCCTACGAAGATAACAAGAAAAAAGTAGATACTTGCAATGCTCATATGAGATAACACGCAAGTTGCTTAAAACTACATAAACACTTGGGTTTTCGTTGCTTTTTGTTCGGAAAATTTTTCGTGAAATCGGCTATTTTGGGCTTAAAACTCGAAGGGAGGCAGTTTTGTAAAGCGCTTACGTAGCTAAAGCTTAATATTCAAACTGTCACAAAAATCCGAATGAGTTCTCATTTCTCATTCGGATTTTGTTATACCTATTTTTCGCCATGCAATACCCACTCGGCATCGTAGCCGAACTCCATAGCAATGACCTTTGCGAGCATCGGAGAGAGGGTGGTTATTTTATTGCTTTCGCCTGTTAGAGTATAAACGTAGTTTTCAGAAACTCCAACCCGTTTTGCAAACTCACGCTTGGAGATCTTCTGTTCGTCAATAATTTGATTTAACCTATTTGCCAGTGACATTGTTTACCTCCTCAAACGTTGCTTTTACGGATTTAATGTGTTTATGTATTTCTAAAAGTTCCTTGCGGGAAGACACACCCAGCTTACCGTAAAGATTTCGGTTGTGGTATTTTAAGGTAGATTCCTTGATGTTCATATTCGCCATAATCTCCTTGGTGGTAACTCTGGCAATATACGCATCATAGATATCCCGTTCTGTAGGTGTCAGCGTTTTCAGTCCCATCATAAAGACCTCGATGCGCTCAGGTGCAATGGCATCACTCTCCACAGGCCTTTCAAGCATCACATCCGGTGTGGAAGTTTCAGCTTCGGAATAGCCCCGTACCGACTCGACCTGCCTCACGATCTTCTTCATCCGTTGGTATTCGTTCATAACAAGATGGATGCCAAGTAAAAACAGCTCGCTAATGATATATGAAATGGACAGCATTTCAAATTCAATGCTTGTCATTTGCTCAATAAACCACACCCCGATGTTGACAAATACCGCAATCGCAAGGATAACAGCGTGTGCTGTGGTGTCGATAGTCTTCTTAATCTGCGCACGGATGATGACCGTAACCATAGCGGCGAAGTAACCGAGCAGATAAACAAGGTATAACGGATGCAACGGCCCGTACACTTTTATAAGCGTGGAAACGCCGTTCACTACCGCAAAAGAAACCTCTTTGTAGTAAATCGGCAAAACACCCGAACTTGCAGCAACGAGGAACACCACAATGGATAGCGTTCCCAAAGCGCCACGCAACCATTTTGGATGCTTTGTGCCGGTAACGTTTAATATAATCATCAGCATTGCAAAAGGTAAAAATACCGAGCCGAGATATGCCACACGGTTTGCCCATAGCGCCATCGTGAGACTTGTGGATAACGCCAGGAATGTATATCCAATGTTTACCACAAGCACCGATGAGAACAGCATAACAAGCCAAGCCTTGTTTTTGCGTACCAATCGGCAACAACCAATCAGAAGCAATAAAGAAAGCATGGCGGCAGCTCCGTAGATGATTGTTAGGCTTGCGCTTTTTGCTCCGACAGCGTTACATCCCGACAAACAAAGTATTAAAAACAGCAAGATAGGTGTACTTGCAAATAACTTCTTCATTCTGATCTCCTCCGACCGTGTTTTTTTAATAGGCGGTCTAACTTAAAAATTCCTATACTTTTTTGAAAAAATCACCCTTTCCCATACTTTTAGTATGGGGACAAATAATATAGGAACCTTTATAATTATAATGCAATTAGTGTAAGTATGTCTCTTACACTGACAGAAAGATTTTTTGTATTATATCACAAAGTGTTGAAATTTTCAATAGTGAACGAGTAGACTTTGGGAATTCGTCAAAGTTCACTCATTGATTTCGCGAAAGGAGGATAGGCCGTGTGAATAAAGAAAAAATGATTGCTACCTACAAGATCGTTGCCGATGCAGGTGGAAACATCTACAAGTTCTACTGCGACCTGTCCAGCGCTCTTGTCTGCACTACAAAGCCATACAAAGCCGATACACCCGAAGAAGAATTACAGCTTGCTTGGGAAAATGAGGGCAAACAGCATTTTAACCCTTGTCACAAATGCGGTAAGTTTGTTTCCGACGCGATGTTCAACGTAGAGGTTTTGGAATGTGTCGAGTGTGCTCCCTTTGAAACGGAAGCAAAGTTCTGCAAAAACTGCGGTGCAAAAATAGAAGATCCTGCACAGCTTTGTCCTGCTTGCGGCAAACCACTTGTGTATTACGGAAAGGAGTGTGGGTAATGAGTCCGACTGAACAACTGCGATACAAAAACATGGAAGATTTCGGCTACGGCCCAAACGTAATGAAGAAAACTAAGGTCTGTCCGAAATGCAGAAAGATGGTCAATACAAGATTCCGTAGCTGTCCTGATTGCGGGGAGCAACTATCAAGCGAAACTCTTTTTGACTATTACAAACGGCAGCACAAATGCTGTCCTGAATGCGATACGGTGTTAGCATCTGACTCACTATATTGCCCCCACTGCGGTAAACAGATTTTGCAAAAAGTAGTGGGCTACCAAGAAAACAATCCACAAGGAGGAAGAAACAATGAAACATAAAGTTTCAAAACAATTTACAAGTATCTTATTGGCACTTGTTATGATCATTAGTATGATACCGGTATCCGCATTGACTGCCTTTGCGGCGGATGAAGTGAAATCTGAAGTCAAATGGGGAGACAACGGAAGAATTCAGTTTACTCTGGATGATTCCGGTGTACTGACCTGGAGCGTCGTCCCCGGTGCAACAAGCTACGATCTTAACATCTATATGCACGGTAGCCTTTTCAAAAGCGAAGAAGGAAATACCTCGCGAAGCTACGATTTGGTGAACGAGTTGAACAAATATAAAAAAGACTCCGGCACCGTGCAGATTATTATCAATGCCAACGGCGTGGAAGCAGGAAACGGAGATCGGGTTTCCTTTATGTATTCCAGCCCTTATCCCAAGTTGGAGGCTCCCTCTAATCTGAAATGGGATGTGAACGGCAACGCAGATTGGGATGACGTGGCAAATGCCGACGGATATACCCTTTATCTGTATCAACCCAGCGGCGGTGCCTACAACCATTACGATCTTGCAGGCTCCTATTTTAATTGCACCAATTATCCCGACGTTGCCACCCGCATCAGCGACGGCTGGTACTTTGCTGTTCGGGCAACCTCAACGGGTTCTTACCGCCCGAGTGAGTATAACGAAAGCTACCGCAGAGGGCACGTCATCGGAAGTGGCTTGACGGCAGGAACTACGTGGGGCAACAATGGAATAGTAAAATTTACTGTGACGGATACCGGCGCTCTGATCTGGAGCGAAGTTCCCGGTGCCACCTCGTATGACCTTAATATTTGGATGGGAGACGGCCTTTTCAAAGCAGTCAATGGCTTGACCTCCCGCTTCTACGCGCTACAAGAGAAGCTAAACAATGCGAGAAAGGATTCGGGAACCGTAAAGATTGCTCTGATTCCTGTGGGAAAAAACGTTGCCGATAAATCGGACGGGATTTACCTTTTGTATTCCAGTCCCTACGGCAAGCTGGAAGCACCCACCAATCTCTATTGGAACGGTAATATTGCAGGGTGGAGTGCCGTTGACAGCGCGGAAAGCTATACCGTTTATCTCTACCAGCCCGGCGGTTCCGCCTATAACCACTGGACGACGACGGATACGTATTTTGATTTCAGCTCCGTGGCAACCATCGGCGAAGATTGGTTCTTTACTGTGAAGGCCACTGCAAGCAATGCAAGAGACAGCGTTTACAACGAGAGTCCCCGCCATACCGGCCCTGTATCCACCACGCTCTACACCATCGGCGCCTATGCCTATGACGATACACTCAGCGTCATGGACGGCGGCGGTCAGGTGTATCTGGAGACCAATGC
>JAFQOJ010000072.1 GCA_017403265.1 Clostridia bacterium | reverse complement strand
CCATTTCTACAATCACCAGCGCATTCAACTTAAAACAAAACTGACACCACTAGAAAAGCGATGCCAGTTCGTTGCTTAAAATTTAATTTCAACTACCATAAAGGCGGTTTTTGTACTGTCCGCACAAATTGGGGCAGCTCAAACAGATGAGGCGGTTTTTGCGACAATATTTAATAATCAACCCACATAATGCACTTTCACCTTAACTATTGTAACACATTTCTTACCATAAGTAAAGCTTTACTCTTTTAATTCAGGCAAGCCTTTTACTGAAACTAAGAGCGAAACCAAGCCCGAAAGCAGAGAAGCTGAAACAACAAGCTTCCAATCCACTTCTGATATAACAGCGGTTGTTCCGATGGTTGCCACTGCAGTTTCGGCCACCGTCTTAATTGCGCGGATGCCTGCAGCCTTTACCCATTTCAAAATTTTGTTTTTCATAATAATTCCTCCTAATCTTTTTGTATATCGTTAATATGTAGTTCGTTGATTAAAAACTTTTTCACTTCGCCGTTACCATTGCCTTCAAGATATTTAATGCCTGCGGTTATACGCTCACCAAGTGGCATATTATCACTCATTATCGTAAGCCGCAAACCTGTCATATAATTTTCGCGGCAATGCTCTTCGATGGCGGGTATGCTTTCAACATTCTTAATGTTTTTCATAACATACTCTTTAGTTTCCTTAATATCCTTTTTAATATCATCAAGGAAGTGAACGAAGGTAACGACAAGTTTCCACAAACCAATAAGCGCGCAAACTGCAGCGCTTATTTTTATTATCCATTCAAGCCATATCATTACTTTACTCCTAAAATCTTCTTCCAGGTATCAAGACCGACAGCGCCGTCAGCCGTAAGTCCTAAAAGCTTTTGATACTTTTCAACTGCCTTTTTGGTACTTGCGCCGAACTTGCCATCTTCAGCAACACCTACCGCTTTTTGAACGAGCTTGGTTAGATTCTTATACTTATATGTAAGTCTCTTTTTGCAGATTGCTTTCTTAGCTACGGCAACACACTCATCACCCCAGTCACCGTCGGCTCCATACTTAGGGAACTTAAATCCGTCTTTTATAGCAGCCTTTTGCCAAGCAAGAACTTTGTTTTCTTTCTTGGGTTCTTCGGATTTAGTAGATTTCTTTTTAAGCTTAGCTTTCTTAACGATAACTTCTACACAAGCTTCTGCTACTTCATCTGCAAATTTACTTGTCAAAATAATCGGTACATCGGTTTTACTATCCATAAAGCCACACTCAATAAGAACGCAGGGCATATTGCTTTCTCTGCATTCATGGAGATTCTTTGTACGTGTACCGTCTGAACGGTTGCCTTTAAGTCCTGCGTGATTTATTAAAGCTTCGTACAACGCTTCTTGCCATTCTTTAGATTCTGCACCCGCTTTAGTGTACACATAGGTTTCGATACCGCCACCGATACCACCTTTAATACCTGCGTTATGGTGAATAGATAAATAGAAGTCTGCGCCGTATTTATTGGCTGCATCTGTTCTCTTTTTAAGTGCTATATCCTTAATGCCTGTCGGGTCGTCAAGACGCAGCACATCATAGCCTGTGTATGCTTTAAGCTTCTCTTCAATCTTCTCACAAATGCGACTGTTAAGAACCCATTCTCTAGTTTCTTTTTTATCTAACTTTTTAAGACAACGTTTGCCTGCTGTATTTTTACCGTGACCAGCATTTAATGCTAATTTAAACATAATTCATTCCTCCTTATTTGCGAATACCTTTAACAATTACTGTTGTGCCAATTGGTATAGGATTATCATAATCTTTCATTCTAAAGCGATCTACAACAATTTCCTCTTCTACAAAATCATTGAGTTCTGTTTGCAGTTGTTTTGTAGTATAAAGACATTTTTTAAAATTTGCTATACCAGTATCTCTTTTCCAACTAACAATAAATGAATTGATACCACTAACACCACTAAAAAGCCGACTAGCATCGCTGTTATTACCTAAATACAGATAAAAAGTTCTTGATGTTTCTATTTCAGGCATTTCTACTGTTACTAAAATCTCATCTAAATCAAAAGTATTTCCGTCTATATCTGTATTTATATCTATGATGCTAACTTCTTCTGTTGTGGTTATAGTGTTTATAGTTTCAAGTTTTCCATTAGCACCTAACCATTTACAAGCTGCTGCTTTTTCTTCATCGGTAAGTGTTTCGGTATTTGTAGTTAAGCCTACTTTAACTGCGTAATCTAATACATAGGGGGTTACTGGTTTATGTAGTGACGTCTTATCTCTTAGATTTGCTTTAGTAGCATACGAAGTTTTTAATTTTCCACTTTCCATAATCAAACCGCTATCATAATCAGTTATTTTTACAACACCAGCATTATCTTTAGTAGCATAATCAGTATTTTTTACATACTCGTCTAGGTTAATTTCTACTTGTTTGCTGGTTATCCATTCCCAAGTATTATTTATCCAAAGAAATTCATCAAAAAGGTCTTGACCTTGACTATCTGCTTTAGGTACAAGATAAATTTTATTAGGCTCACCTATATTAGGTAGTTCGTTTACTACGGTTATAAAGTCAGCGCTTACAACAGTGTTATCAATATACTTCTTTGTATCAACACAATAAGTAAAATCACATATATTTGCGTGCTCATTATCGGTTGTGATTTCCATATTAGGCGAAATACTTTCTATATCCGTAACAGTTCCGTCTACTCTTGGTGTGTATTCGGCACCATTAATGTTAACCTTTACTGTGCTAAAGTCTGTGATATAAGGTATGTCCTTACCATATTCTTGCCATTCGGTTGCCTCAGTTCCTAATTCAAGTTGTGGGTGAAATGTTTCATCCAAAACATCATAATTTGGGTCTTCAGTTACATTACCGTAAATATAATAATAAAAATAACAATAGTATATACCTTCAGTAGGTGTGATTGTATAACTAGTCAAATCATTTGAGATTTCGTAGATGTCGTCAACCGTTCCATCTTCATAAGTGACTACTATTCTACCCACTTTTAAAAAGTTTTTGTTAGCATCTCTTAGTGAAAATGTATAAGGCACATCTATTGTTAAATCTTGAGAAGGAACAGCTACAATGAGCTGTGAAGAACCATTTTTCTCAACTGGACCATCAAGAATAAATGTACCATTTTCATTAAAAGTAACTACAATGTTATCAGGGTCAATCTCTACATCTTCACTCTTTGGCTTATAAATATTTCTACTGTTAGTGTCATAAGTATCACTCTTAAGTCTTAAAGAACACTTATGAATTAAAGAAGAAACATCATTTACTGTTAATGATTTTTCTCCGTCACTTATTGTTTTTTGAATAGCCGAAGCAACACCCGATAACTCGATATCATGTATATCAATCATATCAGCAATTTCTCGTTTGTCATTAGCGTTAAGGATGTAAGAGTCACCTTGAATTCCTTTTTCTCCCTTATCTCCTTTTTCACCTTTGATGCCTTGGGGACCTTGTAACCCTTGCTCTCCCTTGTCTCCTTTTTCGCCTTGGATACCCTGAGGACCTTGCGGCCCTTTCCACCAAGGCAACTCGCTCCATTTGTGAATGCCATCACCTATTTTCACCTTTTCAGTTTCGGTGCCATCAGTAACAACGGCGATTTCTCCCGAAAGCAAAACGTTATCCTCGTTCTCTTGCTCCCAAGCTTCCCAATTATCAAGCGTATCACTTCTGAAAGCAAAACGCGCATCACCAAATATTTTATAAATATCGCCCATAATTACACTCCCTTTTTACTCAGTTCTTTGCCAATAGAATTTATCGCAAAAGCTATTAAGCATATCGGTATAACGACAAGTAACCGATATATTTAAATAAACCATTCCGTTAGCTATGGTTTCTTTAATAAAATCGTTAATTTTAATATTTCCATCATAATAAAAGCTGGCCATTACCGCACCGTTAGCATCCTCGCCTTGCATTAAAACGCTATACTTTCCATGAGTAAATTTTTCCACGCCTAATGTGTCTATACATAGGTTTCCTAAATTTATCTCCTGTGCATCACCTACCATTGCTACCTTAACTTGTACACCCATTGATAATTCTATTGTGTGTCCACCCAAAGCCGCGCTTACATACCACTCGCCAACGTCGGCAGATTTTTTAAACATTTTATTTAACTCTTTATCAGAATCATATAGATAAACATTTTTAAACTCCTTATCTATAATCTTCCAAGTACCGCCAAAAAATTCAGATGGGTCTATTGGTGTGTCGCCGTTCTTACCTCCTATCCAAACACTGCCTACGGGATATTTACTATCAACATACGCTTTAATAATTTTGTTTTGAACTGCATTGGTGCTGTAGTCACTTACTTCACCGTCAACAATGAAGTTTGCATCAATTTCACCCGAAGCGTTGCCACCGTTGAATATGAATGTAGAGCCACTTTTAAATAAAGCGGAAAGCTGGCTTGTATCCGACAACGCTTTTTGAGCAGCTTCTTCCGCTTTTTCCGCTCTCTTGGCATAATCCTTTACTATATCCGCCAATGCCGACAAATCTTTATGCGCTTGTGATTTATCCCCTGTGGAATAAGGTGAGAAAGTAAGCTTTACTTGTGCGGCTTCGGTATGTAGCACTTCAGCGCTTTCTTCATTGCTTATACGAGTGATTATAAGCTCTACTTTTACAAGCCCGCCGTGACAGGTCACGGTATACTCTAACGGATAAGTTACGCTCTTGCCGGTTAAAACCGCTGTGTTGCTGTGATGCACCGTTCCTTCGCCGTCATAAGCATCAAAACGGTAGACAAGCTTGCCTTTAGTAGCTTCACTCTGCAAATGAGTGTAAAGCCCTTCCGAAAACTTAAATAAAAGCTCGGTTGCGTTGTGGTCGCCTTGCATACCGCCGTCTTGAGCAGTAGCAGGAGAAAGCGTTTTATCCGCTCCCACAGTAAATGTGATTCTTTTTAACGCCATATAATGACCTCCTTTAAATATTAAAGCGCCTACCCCAAGGGGTAAACGCTTTTTAAATTATTATTTATGCTGATTTAAGAAATAATTTTTAATTTTCTCATCGATTTCCATTTCTCTAATAGCAGCATTTCGTTCTTGCTTGCTTACGCCGCCCGATTTATCTTTATCAGCATGTTTTTCATTTGTGGCTATTTTATAAAGTAAATATTCACCAACATCTATACCGATAGACTTCATATAAGCAATACGGGCAATTTCAACACCTGATGTGATTTCATCAGATGTGTAACCTTCTTTAAGCATTTCTTCGCGCATCTTCTCATATGACTTTTGACTTTTGCGCTTTTCTGCATAAAGCTCATCAAACTTATCACGTTTTTGCTTGTCGTTTTCGGCTTCTTTAACATCACGTACAGTCTTGGTGATTTTCTTTTCAAGCTTTTCTTTATCTTCATCATCCAAAGACTTGTAAGTATTATTGTCGGAAAGCTCACCGATATAGCCCTTTATCTCTTTATTTACTGCGCGGTCCACTTTGTCATTAACGAAAATGTCATTATATAGATTATAAACCGCTCGGCCATCTCGCAGAACGTTCTTAACAGGCAAGCCAAGAAACGCCGCTAAACTACCTAAAACGCTTTCAAACTTTTCATAATCGGTTTTACTTTCACTGTTTAGATATTTTATTGATTGAGCTAAATCGCTGAAAAGGTTCATATCCGCTCTCTCTACAGTATAGCCTTCGAATATTGAAACAATATCCTTAACAAACGGTATTAATCCTAATGGGTTGATATCGGAAGCAAAGTTACTTGTAACTTCGCCAATATACTTTTCAAGATATGTCTTTTCTTCATCATCGTCACGAGCAGCTGTTACAAGTGATTTAAGCAGCGAGTTAAGCGCAACACTTCCCACGAATGCAGCAACTGCACCCACTGCAAAGCGTTTACCTTCCTTACCGCCTGTTTTAGCCTGCTCGGCAGCATTCATTAAAAGGTTTAGCGAAACTGTTGGCTCAGACATAAACGCCGTTAGCATTTGGGCGCCCGTAGATTTTGAGCGCATTATTTGCGAACGCGAAATCGTTGAATCGTAAACTTGTGTACGGTTCACAACATCGGTAAAACGCTTTCCGCAAGCTTCAAAGTATTCCTGGCTTCCAACCTTTAAATCCGTAGTGTCTGCAATTTCCGATTTGACTGCTGCCCAAATATGTGCCCAGGTTATTTCATCAGCTTTCGCCGCAAAATAGGACATCTTATCATCGCGATAAGTGGAATCCTTACTAACTAAAGCTTTTACTTTATTTTTTAAACCATAAGGTATTTCCTGCAAAAGCCAGTTAGTTGTAGCTGCGCCTACACCCGTATCAAAACGTCCCATCTCCTTAATACCCGCAACAGGCGCATATTTTACACACTCTTGATAATCCCTTTCCGAAAACTTAAGTGTTGTAGAAAGAAAATATTTAGGTTTAATATATGCCATAGCACGCATTATTGCAGAAGGTTGTTGTATTACAACAGATGCCGAAGCAAAAACCGCTCCCTTTTTAAATTTACTTATCCAACGGTTTATAGCTTTATCGGTATTAGCAACTCTAACGTTACCGTTCATATCTTCTATAAAGGTTTTTATATAAGAAACTGCCGCCTTGCCGTAAACACGTTCGATTTCTGACTGTATGCTCCTTACATCCATATCACCTTTAGGCGAATTTTTGAAATTGAAAATCCTATTCATATTTTCAAGTGGGATTGTAAGCGCGTTGTACATACACATACGATTTATATGGTCCGCGCATACTGTTGAAAAATCAGAGAGTACCAACGGATTATTAGCGCCAACAACCGTATTCTTTGTGAAGGACTGATGCTTAAGTCTTGATTCGTTA
Source organism: Clostridia bacterium (assembly GCA_017403265.1). GTDB lineage: Bacteria > Bacillota > Clostridia > Oscillospirales > Acutalibacteraceae > UBA737. Next base: position 10,723 of record JAFQOJ010000072.1, on the reverse strand, counting down.
GTAACACCGGGCTGGGAATACAAGAAATTCTGTGCCGAATTGTATGGAATATAATAGTTCTCGTTATACTTTCTAATACCGTATAATTGCATTGATATTTCATTACCCAAAACCGCCATATCGGTGGATAAATATTCAACAAAATCATCCACATATGCGAGCTGCTCCTCAGTAAGCCACAGTTCAATTTTTCGAACATCACTAGGCGTTATACGGTGCGCTCTTGAATCCACTTCTTCCGAAAAAGCCTCGGCAATTCGCTTTCTGCCTTTTTCATCACTTGCCTTAAACTTCTTAATAACGTCGTTTAGCTTCTTAACAGATGGTTCTATAACAACACCGCCGCGGAATAAGTGCTCTGCTTTTTGGAAATCATTGCCGTATTCACGCTTTGCAGTAGCATATAAAAGCATTGCTTGCTCGCGGGTAATTTCAATATCATCGCCTTTTTCAGTTTTAAATTTAAAGGTGTCCTCACCCCATTGGGCATAGTGATATTTTTCCTTTATCTGTCGTATAAAGGTTTTTCCGTTCTCCGCATTCCTAAACCACTTGTTTTGAGCATTAACGATATCATCAAACAGTGTTTTAAATACACCGCCAATTTTATCAAAGAAATATACCGGTGTCATATTACTGTAAACAATAGCATTATCTGCCGCTCTTGTAAGCGCATTTTCCTTTTTGGAATCCTTGCTTACAAGCTCAAACATAGCAGTATTTCCTATTTCGCTCATCTGATATTGCTTACCCTCAATAAACATTTCATTTGCCTGCTTGATAATTTGAGCGAAGTTATCAACTATATTCCTTACAAGTAAGGTTTCATAATAATTAAGGTCGCGCAAGGTTTTACCATCAAGACTTTCTCGAAGGGTTTTAATATCCTGCAATATATCTTCATCAAGACCGCTATTAGATTCTTCTACAGAAGTTTCCCTTAGAGCATCGGAATATGTAAGGTAGATATTTCGCAAATCCTTCTTATCGAACGGTGACCTGTCATTTTCAACAAACACACTAATAAACTTAGTTATTTCTTCCTTAAGCTCTTCAGGAACGTGTTTCTTATCGCTATTAGTACGAAGCATTTTATCGATACGACTTACCGTTTTTCGTATATGCTCAATATTTTTTTGCTTGGTCGCCCGTTCTTCACGCTGTGCGGTAATTTCCTTCGATATTTCCGAACGTCTCTTAGCAAGCTGCTCATTCTGTCGCCTAATGCGCTTTTTAAGCTTAATACCACTTCGTATAAGTTCAAGTTGTTCCGTCCACGCGGCATCCTGTACTTCTTCTATTGCTTCCTCCCAGTACCTATCCATTGCTTTTTTGTACTCTTCTTTGGTTATCTCACCTTTTTCGTACATATCAAGCAAATCCGAAGTTGCACTAGGCATAGAAAAAGCAGGCTTATCTAAACCTGCTTCACTATTTGCGCTATTCGATTGTAAAGTTTCTCTCCTACCAACCCTTGCTTCAGGAATATTACCACTTGCTCCGCCAGCCGTTCTTTCTTGTGTTGCTCTGGCATACTCGCGAAAAGACGCGAAATTTTGTCTCTTATATTCCACGAAATTTTCCTCGCCGTAAATTCTTCGGACATAATCATCCGCCATTTGCAATTTTTCGCTGTTAGCATTTAAAATATCCCTCCTTATTGAATCTAACAATACTCGGTCATCCGATTTAATTTCAAGCACTTTTCTTATATGTGGGTTTGTTACATTATCATCAGTATAAACCAATAAATTATATTGGTCACCTAACGGTATAATGTAATCGCCATATTGTGTTTGTACATATCCACGTGAATTCCCATTAACTATCTTTTGAAGTTCACCTGTTATATACTTTATATCCTTAGCTTTCAAAATACCGCTATATCTTACCCATCCAAAATTATTATACTGCTCTTCGGTGTAACTGTCAACAGAAGGAACAGAAAAGCGTATATCTTTTTTGTTTTGGTTAAAGCGTTGTGACAATGAAATAACTTCGCCGTTACTGTCATAGGTAACCGGTGCTGCAGACTTTAACTGCGATGAATCAAAAACGATATAAGACTTAGTTTTTCTATTGCCGGCGCCCTGGTCATTTTCAATAATAACACCATCATATCCGCTCTCAGCCATAAAAGCATTTATAAGCTTCTTGCACTTAATACTAACTTTATCACTTTCGGCTTCCCATTCATCCGCTATGTTATCTTCGATATCGTTAAGTCTTAAATATTCCGAATCCTTATATATTTCACGACTGTCAACACCAGCGTTTTCCCTGCGCCATTTTTTAAGATAAGCGCGGGTTTTCTCTATAGCCGCATCATATTTACGCTGATATTCGGAATCTACACCAAGCACTTTACCACTTGCTTCTTTATAGCCTTGTATTTTTTCATTCCAAAACGCTCTTGCTTCGGCTCGGTCCTTAAACTGCAAAGGATTTTTAATTTTAGCAAAGAGTTCCATTTGCTTTTTACCCTTAAGACCAATATCTTCATTACTCGGCTTTAAGAACATACCTGTAGGCAATTCCCAGTCATATTTACCGGCGGCCTCATTATCGGTATTAAACTCAGTGAATTCCGCTCCCGTTTGATGATATAGCCTTTCGGTATAGCCGTTAGAAGCTGCTGCTGCATCTACCATTTCCTGCAACCGTTTTGTGTCGCCACCTTCAATAGCTTCTATATATGCGCTGTCACTCGGTATGGAAAACTTTAAATTTTGTTTTGGTGCTGCCTCTTTGGTGGATATCGTTTTACCGTGACCTAAATCAGGAATTATACTACTCCTATATTTAGGTGAAATAGGACCACGTTCTGCTGCTTCCCTTGCCTCGTATTCGCCCTTAGTATACCAATATGCACCTTCGGGAGTAAACATATCGCCGCTTTGCGGGTCAAGCGGTAAAGAACCTTCGCGTTTAAATCGTACATTCCAATATTCTACGCTTGAGCCTTCCTCACGCTGTTCTATTCTTTGTAACACATGCTGCATCTCGTGAATGATAGCACTCTTTACTTCTCTATATAGGTCTTGGTAGGCATCACGCGGCATCTTACCGCCGAGCTTATCCAATTTTTCGTTTGCCTTTAAAACTTCTTTTGCCGAAATTTTTATGGTGTTATTCGCAACATCAAATGTTCCCTTTTGGCCATCCTTTAAATCGCAAATTTCAAACCCCACGCTTTTTAATTCAGGAAACTGTTTAAAGAGCTTTGGATGTTTTATAAACTCACTTAGCTTTCCTTTTCGGTAAACCGAATTATCATCATTCAAAGACTTAGTTTTTATAGCATCACCTAAGGGGAAAAACTTCATTGAACGGTCTTCTATTTCATATACCCATTCACCCGAAGTATCACGCATAACACCCAAATCCATCCATATTTTACTACGGATATTTTCTTCGCTATAGTTTCTACCTTGCAAATTGCTTTCCATACGTTCAGCTTGCTCTAAAAGCTCCTCATCCCGAACGCGTGCAAAGCTGAACTGTAGCTTGTTTTTGGAATTGTTTTCGGTTTTCTGCATAGAATTACTATTGACAGTAGGTCCTTTTTGTGTTAATCTATTGTTAGCAGAAGACATATCGGCCTTTGAGCCAATCGCAGAAACTATGTTTCCGTTGGGTATGTCTTCTGCTTTTATTTTACCCACATTATATACTGTAGAAATACCGTTGTTTTCGCCAACTGACAAAGTGATTCGATAATACGAATTATCAAAATCTTGAAAATATACAGCCCTATAAGAAAAACCTTCTTTGGCAATCTCATGATTTTTTTGGTCGGGAATAATTTTTTTATCACCATCACTGTCTTTTTGAGCTGTTGAAATTTCAGCAAGTTCATCAATATGACTCTCAGCGTGTAATTTAATAAGAAACTCATTATCGGTTAATTCTCTAGATATACCATTTTCAGATAAATGCTTATCACGCGCTTTATCAGCAGTTTCCTTGCTTATCGTAAGAATATCGCCTTCAATTGTTTGAATCTCAATCGGACCGTTCTTTAAAGCCTTGTTAAAGAATTGCGAAATCTGTGAACGCCATTCAGCAACACTATTACCGCTAATTACCTTCCTAGAAGCCTTCACATAAGATTTACCATTATCAAGATTAATAATACTAAACTGCAAATCCCCGCCTGTCTCGGTTGGGGATTCTTTATTTGTATTAACCGCTTCCGAAATCATACGATTAAAACTATCTTCCAAACGCGAAATTTCAAACACAATATCATTATTGCCGGCTAATTTCTTTTTAAGGTACGAAAGGAAGTCAAGTATATATTGAACTACCGCATTGCGTTCTTTATAGCTCAAGTCACTTAGCATACTTTCAAGCATAGAAGTATCGCTTGTGAAAATACACTTACCAACAAAGTCGGCTATCATTTCACAATGTAATTCTGCTCTGTCTTCTTCGCTTAATTGTCCATTTTCGTTAAGCTTATATCCGCGTTCTCTTGCGATTTTTTTAATATAAGCATCTTCCAAATCATCAAGCTTTTTATACCCCATTTGCATATCAAGCCAATTTTTGAAAGCCTTAGTTTTCTTAACCGCTTCTACAAACTTGGTATAAGCTTGGGTACCTTCACCAAAGTGAGTTAATTCGTGCTTAAAAATGAATGCTACAGGGTTATATGCAGTGTATCCTATATGAATGGTTTTAGTTTCCTTATCATAATAACCATCAGGAAGAACATCACCCTCTTTAAACTCATAGCCATAACTTCTTAAAAGTTCGGAGGTAATATGCGTAAACTCAAGCTTAACACCTAAAGCCTTTGCTACTTTTTTAATGAAACTTTGCTCCTCGGCAGTAGTATGCCTGCGCTGTTTATTTTGTCGGCTTACGGTTAGAATATCAATTTTAGAGTTAGTACCCTTGCCGTTCGACTGCAAATCAACATAACCCGCTCCGCCATCGGTTTCAAGCGCTTCCGAAGGAGCAGATTCAATTTGATTTTCTTGTATACGCTTGGTAACTTCTCCCAATATATGCGCTCTCGGTGAATATGCTTGTACGTAATACGCAAACTCACCTATTATCACATTATCAAGATTTCCGCTCTCTAAATTACTTTTAATTTCATTGTAAAGGGAAACAACTTTTTCAGGATAAATTGCGCCTCCGATTACGGTTTCCTCATATGTAGATAAAAGAAGTCCTACACCGTTTTCAGTTTTTGAAATGTTCTGACCGATTCTCGCATATAAAATCCCTATGCTTTCTTTGGAATACTTATTAACCTCTTCAATAAGTTCACCAACAGCTATATCAGTAGAATCACCTTTTATAACATTTTCAGCGGCATTTAATAAAGATTTTCCATCTTTTCCTTTTGCAATTTCTTTAAAAAACTGTGCAACATCTTTTATATCCACATTTGCTTGTTGCATCAATTCGTTATATAGTTTTCCGTTTGCTTGAATAGCAGCTTCAGTTCGTGCTTCCTGTATGCTTGAACCACCACTCATAAATATAGAAGAAAGAAATCCTATAAAACCTTCATAAGCCGAATCTGTCAACGCTCCTAAAGGGTCATCAAAAACCGTATTCTCTTCAGTGCCTAAAAATATTTCCTTAAGTAGCGGTCCTAGTAAGCTTTGTATGGATTCTTCAACATATTCCCCGGTACCATTACCTAATAGTTTAAAAGCAACCTTAGCTAAAACACCATTGAAATTTTTACTAAAGCTATTAATAGCTTTTCCTGACAACACACCACTTCCGGGTAATTCTGAACCTAACGCCATTTCTAAAGTACATTCTGCAGCGGTGACTGCAGTAGCATAAGTTAGCAAACGCCAGTCTTTTGTAATACCGGCTTTTACGCCTTCCTTATAAGCATTACCAAAAACACTTGGCGCGAATGTTGCAGTACTTATTACTCTACTAACCGTTCCTGCAATTCTCTCTGCCGCCTTAACAGTTTTACCCACATTTATAGCATTGCTATATACAGCACTTGAACCAAACATAGATAAAGCCATTGGTATCGCATTTCTTGCTATATTGGTAACTACATCTTGAACTATTTTATCAACTTCTTGGCCGTTTTTAGAATAATACTCTCTTAATGACTGACTAGCTAAATCGTAATAACTTGAAGGACGCTCATTTATTTCTTTTTTAACTTTGTCGGAATTACCTGTTATATATCCTGCCGCAACTCTTCCGGTATCAATTGTATCAACTAAATACCCCGTCAAGCCTGTGCCTATATACAAAAGTCCCCTGTCAACATTTCTGTTAAAGGTATTTCTAAATTCAGTTTCGTTTTCGCTTCTCACACCATTCGAACCCGCAGGTAATCTCTTTTGTCCAAATATATCATTTGTAGTATTTTCGCCACCGTAGGCAGTAGCATTATATAATTCAGTTGCTTTTAGAAAAGTTTTATTTTGCCCATTTTCTATAGTTTTTGAAGATAACTTTGTTAAATTTTCAACTGCTTCCTGTTGTTTTTTCCACACCAATGTTGCAGTTTCAAGCATATCTTCTTCATCTGCAGTAAGAATAACACCTTTTTTCTTTTTATCGCTGAGTTCTGTAATTTTACTATTATAAAATTTCCAAATCGGATTATCTTTCGCAAGAAAATCCATTGTTGTTTGGGTGTTATCAGCCTCAAATACACCAAATTTTTCGATTGCATTGCGCTCAATTTTATTTAAAGCTCTTTTAGAATTCAATCCCCTTCTCGCCGTAGTTAAAATAGCTTTATCCATTTCAGAAGGCCGACTGTTTTCTAATGCTGCAGCATGCTCGTTATATGTAGAAGAAGGAATAGTTGTCAATAGCTTTTTATTATCAACATTTGACGCTGCTTTCATAATATTATTTCCCGAAAAAGACGGCGTAAACCTATGATTGATTTTACCCGCAATATCTTTTTGGATTTGGTTGGAGACAAAGCTTTTAGTTTCATTTTCCGACATACTCCCTACCAAAACATCAGGCAGTTCAACTGTATTTTTAGTTTTGCTTTTCCCTACTAATACATCTGGTAATTCAGTTGATTTTGACATTATTATTTCACCTTTTTCCAAATAGTATCACCATTAGAATCTTTACCTTCCGGTGTGTATTCTACATATTTATTGTTGTCTCTATCCCATACCCAATAACGAGTACCGCCTTCAGTTGTTTTAAATACATTTTGTTCGCGCTCGTTTATTGGAACTTTACCTACACTTTCAGTATATCCGTTTTTAGTTTTTGAAAAAGCCCCATAACCTTTTACGCCGCGCGGTTGATAACCATTATCAAAATATCCATAGGTCTGCCCTGCATATCCAACAGACGTCTTTGAATCCAGATTGTTATCACCCGTGAACGGATTTACACCAACAGAAAATGTGGTAGATTTATGAGAAGTATTATCAGTATATTTATAACCAGTAGTCACTTTATCTTTCACAATAGCAGTCACTGTGACATTGTTTCCGCTCAAATCACCCTTCATACCTTTTAGCAAATTCGAACCATTTGTTTTTATAACATAAGAGTTTTCTTCAGTATCATTCTTAGTTTTGTTACTGCCGCCGCTGCTATTGTTTTTCGCCGTAACCTTCACTGCTTTTTTATAATAATTACGATAAGCCTTAAGCTCGGAATCACTAATACCGCTCAAGGCTATCATATCCTTTGGCGGCTCGGCGCCAAGCTCAAGGTAACTAAGCACCATGTTTTTAGCTTCAGTCTTTCGGTTTTCATCATACGCTGCGGCCTTTTCGGCGTAGCCCTGTTCTATTTGAGCATTGGCAGCAAGACGATTTTGCTCAGTTGTATCAAGCGCTTGGCGGCGCGAATAATTAAGACTGTCAATACCAGACTGACGTTGTCTATCAATATTTGCTTTATTATTACCGTAAGAAAGCTGCACCGCCGTTTGCTGTGTACGGTTAAGGCCCGAATCAGTAAGACCTAAATTAGCCATACTCTCGGCTACCTGCCGCTTATTTATTTCCTTTTGTACCGCATTTTCGCGGTATTGGTCCTCGTAAGCTCTGCTTTGCTCAAAAACCTGTGTATCATAATCCTTATTAGTGCTTTTAACTTGGTTATCATATAAGGCATTTGAATCTTTTAAATCCGATTTTTTTTGCGAAGCATAATATTGCTTGCCTGTTTTATTTGTAATCGCCATTACCTAGCACCTCCTAAAGTTCTGTACTTCAAAATCACACTGTCAACTGCCAGTGTGCCCTTGCATTCAAGCTTAATGCCAAACCTTAACACCTGCTTAATGCAAGGAAAAACCGCACGACTGTCAATATAGCCTGCGGTGTAGTTATTTAATTCGTTACCACTCGGTATAATTTCACTTTGCTCGGTGCCGTTCTCGGTAACAAAGAATAAGTTTATAGGCTCACCGCCGTTATTTCCAAGTTGCAGGTTTATTTGCTCTATATTTTTGCGAATATGCGGCGCACCGAAATTAAATATTTTTGTAGTGAAGGATGAAAGAATAGCATTTTCAACCCTGTTATTACTGTCGTCTAGTAACAAATCGCAGCTGTAATCAGTAAAGTAAAAGCTTCTCAGCTTTGAGCCGCTCTCACTATATTCAAACTCCGCCGCAGTAAGTGTTGCGCCTATATTTGCCGCTATGCTTCCTTTGGGAACAGTCCATAAAAACCACGGTATTTTAATGTTTGCATCCTCTGTTTTTGAGTGGCTTGCTATATGCGTGTAGCCGTAGCAGTTATAATCCATAAGCAAAAGCGTATCTTTAAGCAACAGGCAATAGTAACCTTCCCAGTCACAAGCTGTCGCAGACGAAATATCATACTCCTTTGCAATTGCGCGGATTTTCCGCTCAACCATTTCCGAAACACAGTAAATACTGCGCTCTGTATACGGGCTCTCGCTCACTAAGGTATAAACCTTGTTTTCGTTACCAAGCCATACAAGACGGTTGCGGCAAAGCTGTACCGTATCAGGATAAATACACCCTATATTCGAGTTTATCTGAGTAAGAGGAAAATAAACCGCCGAGGCTGTGTAATCCACCACATTACCGTTTATAAGGCTATTTGCATCAATATTTGTGTTTTGCGCGTATTCGGTACACCAGGTTTCAGTTTCCTTAAAGATTATAAGCTTATCTGATTGCTTACCGAAGCCTGTAACCGCTCCTGTTTGGTTTCCTACATAAAAATAGCAGTTTTCGGGAAAATAAAGCGGATTATTAAGCCCCGACCACACAACAAGGTCACTATTAGCCGTTTTATTATTACCGCAAAGGAAAAGACGGGTACCGCCCGAAAGTCCTACCGTACCGCCGCCAAACCACTCGCACCGCTTCATACCGAAAATTTTATCCTTTTCTGCAGTGCTCGTTATATACGGCGCAGTAATAATAAGGTCGTTTTCGCCTCCTTCGGATATCCTGGCGATATTATCATCCTTATCCCAAAAAGAAACACTATTGCGCCAAACCTTCATTTTAAGGCCGTCTTCGCCAATATTCCCTTCTTCCGAAGCTTTTGATTCGCCGTTCAAAACAACAGTATGTGTGTAGTCAATACCTTCCTTAGTATAAACTGCAGTAACTGTTTTGTCCTTATACTTAGACTTCGCAATACTTTCGGCTATATGATAGCGCATGTCATGGCTTTGGTTTTCTTCTGTAACTATCTCAGGGTTATAAGAATTAAAGCTCATTTTATAATAATCACTTAAAATGTTAAAGCCTTCTATCATTACACCGTTTGCTAAGGCTTCTTGTGTTGATGCGTTTGTTTTAGCTATTTTTTTGCAAGAAGTAGCAACTAAAGGGGTATAATAATCTTTTTCTTCAACCTTGGTCCAACTGCCATTTTCTATCTCGGTTTTATATATCACGCGCTTGTTTGTAAAGCAATAAAGAGTCTCGGCCTGTTGACAAACAAAATAACTGCTTGGAAATGTTGATGCATCCGTAAACCTAATTTGTGAAAAGCTTTGAAGCCCGTTTGCTCTTAACCAAAAAAAGTTTATATAATACGCTCCATCATTTAATTTAGTTTCTACAGAACACAACCTTATTTTTGTTCCATATTGCATTTTATAACAATTATGTAATCTTATCCTCGCGCTAACGCCGTTACCCGAATTTACCGCTATTTTGGAAGCTTCATACATTGCAGGTCTTGTTCTAAGCACGCCATCATTCCACCACATATTTTTACAGTCGGTAAGCTGATTATCCAAGACTTCGCTTATACCGTCACGCATATTAAGCCCACCCGCCAAATCAGGCAAGCTTAACACCTGCGCCGACTGTTTACGCATAATCGGTAAACGCATTGTAAAACCTCCTTAATATTCAGGTATAGGTAATTCATCCTTTACCGTGGTTATTTTCGATAAAGTGGTTCTTCTCGTAGCGTATTCTGCCGCCCAAAAGGCGTGTGCGTTATCATCACCTTCACTCGCGGCAATATACCCTGCCAAACCGCAAGCAAAAACGTCTGCCGCTTTATCTGAAATCTCAAACTCATCTAAAAGACTGTTAAGCCTTTCTTTTTTCATACCGCACATACGCGCTATATCACCGTAAACAAGATTTGTAAGCGGTAGTGCTTTTTGTAATATTCTTTGTGTTAATTGTGTATTGCCGTTGTTTTCGGCATAACCTAAAAGCCCTAAGGCTCGTTGTAAAATATCATTTCCTGTCATTACTTCTTACCTCTTAACTATTACTTTTTACTTGGAT
>JAFQOJ010000071.1 GCA_017403265.1 Clostridia bacterium | reverse complement strand
AGGCATAAAAATAAACCCCTTGAGGGGTAGCCCGAAAAAGCAATGCAGTCGGCAAACCTTTCGGCGCCCCTTTAGGGGTTTCGTCTGTAAAATGCCCTTGAAGGGCTATTCAAGCCTCCGGCTTAGCCGGAGGTCCTGACTTAGTTTATTATTTAGCCTTTTTAGCCTTATATCTTTTCCAAATAACCCAAAGCGGTCCCGAAATAAATATTGAAGAAATAGAACCCGAAACAAGACCGAAGGTCATAGGAATTGCAAAGGTGCGAAGTGTGGTAAGACCAAAGAACTCAGCAACAATAACAATTGTAAGTACTGCAACAATTGTAGTTACGGTTGTTACAATGTTACGAATCATAACTGTGTTAACACTCATATTTACAACATCACCGATTTCCTTATCGGAATAAAGGCGGCTGTTTTCACGAATACGGTCGTAAATAACGATGGTATCGTTAAGTGAATAACCGAGTATTGTAAGTATAACGGCTATAAAGTTAAGATCAAGCTGTAATCTGAATACAATACAGGTGGTAAAGGCAATTAAAATATCAAATACCAACGCTACAAGCGCAGTAAGTGCAGCCGAAATACCGCCTATTTTTCTAAATCGGAAGCCCACATAAATAACAACCAAAACAGCGGTTATTATCATTGCAACCATACTCTTTAAGAAGAATGAGCCTGCAATAGTAGGACTTACAGAGTTTGCATTGTAAAGCTCAACCTTATTATCTTTGAACTCTTTTTGAAGTGCAGCAGTAAGCTTTTGCTGAGATTCAGCCGAAAGAGCGCTTTTACCTACCAAAGCTATATCTAAGGTTTTTGTATCGCCTGCAAGTGCTGTGCTTTGAGAAATTGTAAACTTGTTATCAATTGTATCCTTTACAACCTTTTCAGCATCACTGAGCTTTAATTCGTCTGAATATGAATAAGAAATTTTAGTACCGCCCGAAAAGTTAATATCAAGGTCTAATCCGAAAATGGCAAGCATTATAGCACCGATAACGAAAATAGACAGGTAGATAATAAGTGCGGGCTTAAAGGTTTTAGAGTAGTTAATATTAAATTTACGCATTTTTCTTACCTCCGTAAAGCCAGGGCTTTCTTAAGAACTTATACTGAGAAATGCTCTTAAGCATAAGTTTAGAGGCCAAAATGCCCATTATAAGATTGAATATAGTACCTACTAAGAGGGTGTAACCAAATGAGTATATAGTACCTGTAATCTGAGTGCCGAAGAGTGACATCAAGGGAGCAAAAATCTTAGCTAAGAAGCTATCTGGAGTACCAAAAGCGCCCATAAGCACGATAGATACAATAATAATTGTTACATTACCGTCGATAATAGCGCTAAGCGAATTTTTGTAACCCGAATCAATACTTCCGTCAATGGTTTTGCCTTTTTCAAATTCGTCCTTAATGCGTTCAGCCGCGATAACATTACAGTCAACACCAACACCGATTGAAAGGATAATACCTGCAATACCTGGGATTGTAAGGGTGAAGCTGTCCACACCGCCAAAGTAACCCGAAATACAAGCAATAGAGCCTGCTAACTGACCTAAAAGGGCAATTGACGCTACAACACCGTTCATACGGTAGCGTAAAATCATAAGTAAGCAGATAAGACCGAATGCAATAGAGCCTGCGATAAGCATGACATTAAGTGCGTTGCGGCCCAAGGTGGGCGAAATAACCTGAAGCTTACTGTCGTCAACAGTTAAAGCAAAGGGAAGTGCACCGGCTTTAATCTTCTGAGCAAGAGCAGTAGCATCATCAGCAGTTGCCATACCTGTAATAATGGCATTACCGTCAGTAATAACTGCGTTTACTGTGGGAGCAGAAAGTAAGGTTTCGTCCATCCAAATAGAAATGGTTTGATTCATAAGCCTCTTAGTAGCTTCAGCAAATTTAGTAGTACCGCTGCTGTTAAGCTCAAGCACTACAACAAACTGTGTAGCGTTTTCAGGGTCACTTCCTGCGTATGCATCCTTAACATCAGAGCCTGTTAAAATAACTTTATCCTGTGTTTCACCCTCGCAGAAGGTAAGCCTCGCAGTTTCGCCTAATTCCTGAACGGCTTTTGTGGCATCAAAATCACTTTCGCCTGCAGCCCAAGGGAAACGTACGATAATTTGGTGGTTGTTTTTGTCAGCAAAAATTTCATAGTCTGTAATATTTTGGTTTACAAGACGGGTTTCAATAATTGCTTTTGCAGAGTCCATATCTTCTGATGAAATATCGACATCCTTTTTGTCGGGCGAGAATACCGCCTCAACACCGCCGTTTATATCAATACCCCAGCGGATATCCTCGGCGCCTTTTACATAAACCTGCTTGGTATCGCCGTAGTAGTTGCTTATACCGAAAAATGCGGTATAAGTTAATGCTAAGATTAAAATAAACACTACGAAGAATACCGGTTTGCCTGTTCTTTTAGACTTCATTGGCAAATCCTCCAATATTCAAATTATATTTATTATACAAAATTTATTTAATTTTGTCAATTAAATCAGTTTTCTAGTATTTTTTCAAGTGCCGCATATTTAACCGAAACGCAAAGCACCTCTGCCGCCTTGGAAATTTCTTCAACATTCGGGAAAGAGGGGGCAATACGGATGTTGCTGTCTTTAGCGTCATAACCGTAGGGGTAGGTAGCACCCGCAGGGGTTAAGGTCATACCTGCATTTGCGCAAAGCTGGGTAACGCGTTTGGCACAACCGTCCATAACATTAAGGCTTATAAAGTAGCCGCCGTTTGGTTTGGTCCACTGGGCAATACCTAAGCCGCTTAAATTACTTTCCAGTGCGGTAAGCACTGCATCAAATTTAGGACGAAGCTTATCAGCTAACTTTTTCATATGCTTTTCAACATCGCTTCTGTTGTGGAACATTCTTGCGTGCCTTAACTGATTAAGCTTATCGGGACCTATAGTTTGGTATTGCATTCTGTCCTTAAGCATAGCCACATTGTTTGGGCTGCCCGCCTCTGCAGCAACACCTGCACCGGGGAAGGTGATTTTTGAAGAAGATGTGAAAATAAGGGGTAAATCGGGGTTGCCTGCCTTCACACATTCATTATAAATGTTAAGAAGCTCGTCAGATGTATCATATAAGTCGTGCACCGCATAAGCGTTATCCCAAAAAATACGGAAGTCGCGAGCTTTTGGCTTTAAAGCCGCCATTCTTTTAACAACTCTGTCCGAATAGGTAATGCCGTTGGGGTTAGAGTATTTAGGTACACACCAAATACCTTTTACGGTTTCGTCCTGTACCCATTCTTCAACCTGCTCCATTATAGGACCTTCCGAGTCCATCTCAATAGGAATAAGCTTGAAGCCAAAGTACTCTGCAATAGCAAAGTGGCGGTCATAACCTGGGACAGGGCATAAGAACTTACGCTCCTTACACTCATACCAAGGCTCTGCACCCATACCGTGAGTCATAGCTTGCGCTATGGTGTCAAACATCATATTAAGCGACGAGTTACCGCCTACTATAATTTGGTCGGGCTTTAAATCTAATATTTCGGCAAAAAGGGTTTTCATTTCGGTAAGTCCGTCAAGACCACCATAGTTGCGGCAGTCAATACCGCTTATATTTTTAAAACCTGTATCATTGCCTACAAGGTCAAACATTTTTTCGCTTAAATCCATATTGTCAAAGCCGGGTTTTCCGCGTGACATATCAAGCGATAAATGAAGCGCGCGTAATGCTTCATATTCTTTTCTAACAGCTTTAAATTCTTTTTCTAATTCGGCTTTATCCGCTTTCAGATACTCTGTCATAGAGAAATGCTCCTTAAAAAGTAATTAACTAATATATAATACTATATGGGGCGACTATTTTCAAGTATTTTATGTAAAAAGGGTTAATTTTATTGTTGCAATTATAGCTTTTTTGTGCTAGAATGCTCCATAAAGGAGTGTTAAAAATGGCAGAAATTTTAGAGGTTTTAATGGTTATAAGCTTTGGCGCTTCGTGGCCTTTTAATGTTATAAAGTCTTACAAGGCGCGCACTGCAAAGGGTAAAAGTCTTTTGTTCTTGTGCCTTATATTATTTGGCTACATAGTAGGTATTGCTTCAAAGCTTGTCAATGATGCATATATGGCAAACTTTGCTGACAAATGGTATGTGCTTTTCTTCTATTGCTTAAACTTTATAATGGTTAGTGCCGATTTAATTGTTTACTTTAGAAACAAAAAGTTGGATAAGGAAAATAAAGATTAGTAAAACAGCAATAAAACTCCCGAAATGCAGGAGTTTTATTGCTGTTAACAAATTTTCAACTGTTCACAGTTCTCCTTTTGGGGAACTGTTTTTTTAATACGCACTTTGTATTCAATATATTTATCGGTTTCGGTTTTTCGTGCTCTCGCGTTTATTCCTGCACTTTGAAGTGTACTTACAAGCTTTGAAAGGCTATTGTAAAAAAGGCGTACGTCCCCAATAGCTTGTTTTCTAAGTGGTTTAAAGGGTTTTTGTGGAGTGGACTTTTCTTGTAGCATATCGTCAATATATTTTTCGGTTTGCGAAAGGGTGAGTCCGTTTGCAATTATGTAGTCTAATACGGTTTCTCGCTTACTTTCGGGTATTCGCAAAAGTGCTCTGGCGTGGCGCTCGGTAAGGCGGGCTTTGGCTATTCTGTCGCGTATTTCGGTTGATAAATTTAAAAGTCTTAGCTTGTTAGAAAGGGTAGACTGCGCCATGCCAAGCTTGACCGCCGCTTCGCTGTGTGTTATGCCGTAGTAATTTATAAGCCTGTCAATCGCCATAGCCTCTTCAAATATCGAAAGGTTGCTACGCTGAATGTTTTCTGTTAGTGAGAGTATGGCACAGCTTTGCTCATCTGCGGTATGTATAACGCAGGGAATCCGCCTTAGTCCTACCTGCTTTGCGGCACGAAAACGACGTTCTCCTGCAATAATTTCGTACTTACCGTCACCTAATTTTCTAACGGCTAACGGTTGTATTATTCCGTTAGCGGCTATACTGTCTGCCAATTTATCAAGCTCGTATTGGTCAAAAGATTTACGGGGTTGGGTGGTGGAAGCTATAATATCTTCCGGTTTTAACATTAAAAGCTTTTTTTCAAAAAAATTTTGCATTAAACCGCCTCCTAATATAATTTTAATATATAGGAAGCTTTTGTAAAGAATTTTCGGTCGGGCAAATTCGCCCCAAAATAACAAAAACACCCCTTATTAAAGGGGTTGTTTTGCAATTTTTCCGCTATTTCGAGGGTATTTTGGCGGTGTTTGCGATATTTTTTTAAAGTAAACAAAGGCACGCTGTTCATCATTTACAAGCGTTTCGCATATAATGGTGGGTTCCGTCATACCTAACTGCTTTACGGCATTTTTGCAAAGTGCAACTTCGCCCTGTACACTAGGGCCTTTCATTGCAATAAACTGACCGCCGATTTTTACAAACGGCACGCAATATTCTAAGAGCACAGGCATAGCCGCTACTGCACGCGCACAGGCAATATCGTATTTTTCGCGAAGACTTGGATTTTTGCCGCCTTCTTCCGCGCGGGAATGTACTGCCTTAATGTCGTTAAGCCCTAATTTTTCTATAACATCATTTAAAAAGGTGATGCGTTTATTAAGGCTATCAAGCAAAGTTACTTCTAAATCGGGACGGACAATTTTAAGCACTAAACCCGGGAAACCTGCACCTGTACCAACATCAATTATTTTAGCGTTTTTAGGTATTTCGCTATTTTTAAAAAACAAAATGCAGTCATAAAAATGCTTGTAAAGTACGTCTTCGGGCTCGGTTATAGCGGTTAGGTTAATTTTTTCATTCCACGCTATTAAAAGGTTGCCGTATAGGTTAAGCTTTCCTATGGTTTCAGGGGTTATTTCTACACCGAAGTTATTACATAAAGGGATAATTTTTTCAATGTTAAAGTTAATCATTAAGCTTTGCTTCCAATCTGTAAATAGGTTGATTTAATGCTATAAAACGGCTTTCATATTCGGTTATAATATTGTCTGGGAAATCGCTATTATGTAGGTCAAGCGATACATTGTAAATATCAAAACCGCTTTGTGAAAGCTCGGAAATAGAGAACTCAAAAAAGTGCATATTATCGGTTTTTTGGTGTATTTCGGCACCTTTGCACAGCAAATTTTTATAAATGTTTAAAAACTTACGGTGGGTAAGGCGGTGCGAAGCGTACGCCTTTTTAGGAAAAGGGCAGGAAAAATTAAGAAAAAGCCTTGCAATAGTGTGCTCGGGTATAAATTTTTCTAAATACTCGGCACTACCGCATATAAAACGAAGGTTTTCTACCTTTTCTTGCTTTGCAGCTTCGCAAGCACCTACAATAACATTAGCGCTTTTTTCAACCGCTAAAACATTTATTTCGGGGTGAGCTTTAGCGTATTCTACAGCAAATTTGCCCTTGCCGCATCCAATCTCTAAGTAGATGGGACTAGAGTTACCAAACCATTCCTCAAAGTCTATGTACTCTTTTTGTAAAATAGAGGTGTTGAAGTTGCGGTCAAGCGTATCAATTTTAAAAAGTATATCCGAAACGGCAGCCAGCCTGTCTTCAAGATACTTCTTTTTTCTCATTCTCATAATATCACCAGAAGTTGTATATAAAACATATTTTTAACTATTTTAAACTGCAAAAGGGGGTAAAGTCAATACACCGAAGGGTAATTTGCGAAAAATTTTAAAATTTTTTTAAAAAGGGGTTGCATTATCTCGGTTTTGTGTGTATAATAATAGTACATCAAAAATATCGCGGAGTGGAGCAGCTGGTAGCTCGTCGGGCTCATAACCCGAAGGTCGTTGGTTCAAGTCCAGCCTCCGCAACCAAAATGAAAGACACCCGAATGGGTGTCTTTTTCGTTTTGGTTATGAAGTTTAGGTTAAATCGATGATCTTAAGGTGAGACCGACGAGCGTGGCTCGTTGGGTGAGGTTGCGAGCGTGTCCAGTGGACGATACAGCGAGCAAAACGAAGCGCCGCGGTCGAAGTTCATAGGCGCTCCAAGCCGTTATGAACTTCGGGTACCGCAAGAGGGCAAGCAAACGCAAAGCGTTTGTGAGATAATGTATTATCAAATAATGGTTCAAGTCCAGCCTCCGCAACCAAAACCGCAAGCATCACAAAAGTGGTGCTTGTGGTTTTTATTATAGAGATTGAATTTGGATAAGCGATTTTAGGGTTATGTGCCCTTGGGCGAATATATTGAGATTTTTCTGCAATTATTAATATATTCCTTTGGGGAACAACCAAACTCATTTTTAAAGGTACGGTAGAAGGTTGTGTTAGAAGAAAATCCGCTTTCAAGAATACAGTCGGTTATATTTTGATTGCCTTCTTGTATAAGTATTACGGCTTGTCTTAAGCGCATAAGGGCAATATATCTTACTAAATTTATTCCACAGCACGACTTAAAATATCTTGAAATATGGCTTTGACTATAGCCAAAATGCTCGGCGATTCGTGACGGTGAAATATCATTTTTATAATTTTCATTTATGTAAAACAAAATTTTGGAAATAAGCTCGGTATCAATGGGATTTTTGACCTCTTCAAGCCTTATGTTTTCTAAAACAGTGCCCAGAACCATATAAAGAAGACCGCGCCTTTTGATTTCGTTTATACTGTAGTCTTGCAAAAGAGAAAAATATTCATTGATTTTTTCGTATACCTGTGGATTGGATATAAATGGTGTGACGGGATGCTTGTTTTCTGTTAGCTCTATAAATTCTTCACACAAATGCGCGGGGATAAAAATTATGGACGAGCGTGAGTGGATAGGGGTTTTATAAGCGTGGGGCATAAAACTGAGCGCTACCGAAATGTCGCCCTTTTTAAGTACTCTTTGGTTGCCGTCTACAAACATCTCCATTTCGCCTTCGTGGATAATGCACACTTCAATTTGCGAATGAAATTGAAGTGTACACCAGTCGTTTTCATAATTAAATGGACCGAGCTCTTGGCTTTTTTCACGTCTTATATTAAAAAGCGGTTGCATATAATTCCTCCCAATATCAAAAAGTGATATAAAAAACTCTAAAAACGGTATGTTTTTTGCTTAAAATGGTAATATAATCATTTTAGCAAACAAAAAATGCAAAGTCAACACAGTGTTTGTGCTAAGAAAGGTTTTATTATGAATGAAAAGCTTGATATGAGCAAGGGTGCCATTTGGGTGCAAATGATTCGTTTTGTAATACCAATAATACTTTTGGGGTTTTTGCAACAATTTTTCAACGTAGCAGATGTGATTCTGGCAGGCCGCCTTGGAACAAGCGGCGACAGTGCTGTTGCGGCGGTGGGCTCGACTAATTCTATAAGAATACTTTTGGTTAATTTCTTTTCGGGATGCGCTACGGGTAGTGCGGTGGCAATTAGTCACGCTATCGGCTCAAAGGACAAAAAAGCAATAAAACAAAATGTACATACTGCAATGCTTTTGTCGGTTATAATCGGTGTTATTGTAACCGTGGTAGGTATGACACTTTCGGGTGCGCTGCTTACAGCTATGGGTACGCCTTCAGATATTTTGGGTAAGTCGACAATATATTTACAAACATATTTTTTAACCATGATACCCGCAACAATTTATAACTTTGGCGCAGGAATTTTGCGTGCAAACGGTGAAACTAAGAAGCCTTTTTATTTCTTTTTGGTAACCGCCCCTGTAAAGCTTATTATGACCTATGTTTTTGTGGCGCTATTTGATTTGGACCTTATAGGCTTATCGCTTGCAACGGTATGCTCGCAAACATTGGCAGCAATTTTAGTTGTAATGGCACTTATGCGCAGAGATGATGATATTAAATTATCGCTAAAGGATTTAAAAATTTATAAAGAGCCGTTAGGTAAGATTTTAAGGTTAGGAATTCCTGCTGGTATTCAGTCATCTACCTTTTCTTTGTCAAATGTTGTAATTCAGTCGTCTATAAATTCGTTAGCCAATCTTCCGGGCTTTATTACGGGTAATGCGGCAGCAAGCAGTATAGAAGCTTTTGCAGAGGTGGTTACGGGCGGATTTTTAAGCACGGCTATGACATTTGTGGGTTATAATGTTGGTGCTAAAAATTATGATAAGGTAAAACGCTCTTACAATACTTCGCTTATACTTTGTACTATTACGGTTGCGGCGCTGTCTGCCTTTGTGGTTATTTTTGCAAAACCGCTTTTAGGACTTTATATAACCGAATCAGAAGAAGCTATTGCTTGGGGTGTTGTGCGAATAGCCTTTATTTTCGGTCCACTAATTATTCAGGGTGTTATGGATACAACCTCAGGCGCGCTCAGTGGACTTGGCATATCGGTTTCAAATGCTATAATAGCGTTGGTAGGCTTTTGCGGACTTCGTATTGTGTGGTGCCTTACGGTATTCCAAGTTGAAGAATACCACACACCGCAAACTTTATATATAATATATCCGATTACTTGGGTAATAATTGCTATTTTGCGTTACGTTTTGTTTTGGGTGGTTTACAAACATCAAAAGAAAAAGCTTTATCAAGAATAATAAAAACAGATACACGAAAATTCGTGTATCTGTTTTTTGTTATAAAAGTTAGGTTAAAATTATGGATTTTTAGCTTTGCGGGGAATGGAAATGGCAACACCGAATAGCATTAATCCGCACCATATAAGAATAAGGTTGCCCCAGCCGATTTGGGATACCGCGTTTGCAAAAAGTGTGCTTGATGCGGCGGCAGCCATATAGCTCATAAAATCAAGAAATCCTGTAGCGCTTGAAACCATACCCGTATCGCGAAGGCTTGGGCAGTATCTGCTCCAAAGCATTGTGGCAGCACCGTTTGATGCCATTATTGCAATTACCATAAACCCAATATTTAAAATCGGTTGTTTGATAAAATAAAGCAAAATAAAGAACAAGGATGCCGTTGTAAACATAATAAGAATAGTTTTATCCATATCTCTATTAAGCTTTTCGTATAAGAAAACGGTTATAAATGTGGTTAGTGAAATAATAAGTGTTGCTACTGTGAAAATTGATGCCGATGTTTTGGGAGTAAAGCCAAGATATTGCGAAAAATAGGTGGGCATCCAGAAAACAACCGTTGTTCTTACAACACCCGTTATTACCGAAATTAGTGTAAATTTAATAATTCTATGTTTTATTAAAACCTTAATGCCTTTGCCGTTTTCTTTTTTAGGGGTGTATTGATTGTATTTTATTATTCCGCTTTTTTCAAAGAAAAGGAAAAAAGCAAAGCAAATTATTGCCATTAACACAAGAATAGCGCTGCTTGTAATAAATACACTTTGCCAAACAAGTATTGCGGCGGCAATTCCTGCAATGGGGGAGCCAATAAGTGCCGAAAATTCATATCCTAAGCTAACCCTTGGGGCATAAATGGGTTCGGTATTTTCGGCTACTATTTTTGTCATAGGTCCGTATATCATAGATAGGAAAAAGCCCGTAAGACCGTATGCTACTATAGCAAGACTGCCATAATTTTGTGATAGAACCGAAAACAAAAAATTGGTTATACCCGCCATAAAAAGCCCAACGCTTATCATATACCTTGCTTTAATTTTATCACCTATTATGCCGTTTATTAGTTGCCCTATAGCATAACAAATAAAATAAGTAGAGGATACTTTACCAATATAGCTTTCGGTATATCCGACGTCAATCATTTGGGGCGAAACGGCACCCAAAATATTTCTTGCAAAATACACTGCAAGATAGGATACAGAGCATAAAACACCAATATAGATGGCATTTTTAACATTCTTAGTCTTTAATAACTGATTAATTTTCATTTTTTCACCCGCGTCATGTGAAGTTAATGTATTTTAATTTAAACTATAATGAGTTTAACATATTTTCTTTTTTGTGTCAATGCTCTGGTTTAAAAGAATGATTAAATTCAATAATTAGCAAATGTGGGTAAAAAAGTATCATATTTAGCGCGCATATTTTACGGTATTTATTGTAAATTCGTCGGTTTTACAGTAGCTGTCGCCAATGGGTTTAAAACCGTTTTCTTCTAGATGTTTTTTCTTTACGGTATCATTTTTTGCAATTTCAAAATACACATTGCTGAAATCGTCTTCCATTTTTTGTAGCATTTCGGGTATAGCATACTCAAAGGAAGGTAGTGAAAAGAAATCTCCCCTGAAAGTGCCGTCGTCCATACGACAAACCGAGGCGGCTGCACCGAGTGTACCACTATCGTCAAATGCCATAAAATAATCTCCGCCGTGTTTTCTTAGCTCTTCATAGCGTGGAAATAATCCCATACAAGAGCGCTGTGTTATAGTATTAGAATTAAAAATTTTGGTATTTATATCAAGTATAAGAGGCAAATTGGTTTGCAGAACCAATGGTACAATAGGTATACGCATTGCCTGATTGCCGTGTGAAACTGTTATTTTGCCCTTTGGTACGGTGTAATAATCGTTTGTAAAATCAACCATATTGCCGCTACTAAAACGTGCCATCACGTTAGAACCCGGGCAAAATGCAAATCCGTATTTTGCATATAATTTTGCCGCGATGGGATTGCATGTTCCTAAAACGGTAAGCCTGACGTTATGCGACGAAACCTCATCAACAATTGCTTTAAATAAAATATTGCCTAACCCCTTTCCTCTTGCCGCAGGGGTTGTAAACATTGCGGATAACCCTGCTATATGGGGTGTTGCTTTCGGGATGGTGGCGTGTATCATACCAAGCAACGTATTATCTTCATACGCTAAATAAACAATATCGGTATTAAAATCAGTTTCGCTTCCGTTAAGCTGACATTCTTCTAATAATCGTTCCTCTATACCAAAAATTTGTTCAAGATATTTAAGCGGTTCCTCGGCGTCAAACGGCGCAATAAATTTTTTTAGTTCCATTTGCAATCCACTTTCTATTGTAAAATCAATACAATTTGTTGTTGTTTTATAGGTTTGGTTTCTAACATAGTGTAGCATACAGCATTTAACTTGTCAAGAAAACACAAACACCAAAACATTACAATTTTTGTACCCAATGCATAGATAAATACTCAGTAGGTGTTTGTCCTGTTATTTTCAAAAAAACGCGGTTAAAGGTGCGTATACTGCCAAAGCCACTCGCCATAGCCACTTGACTGACGGTGTATTTACCGCTATTTAAAAGAAGCTTTGCATCAGCCACTCGGTATTGCGACAGCAATGTTACAAACGGCGTATTAAAAATTTGTTGCAACCGTTTGCTTATATAATAATAATTGTAACCCAAGTGGTCGGATAGGTCTTGTAATGTGATTTGTTCGTGCAGATGCTCTTGGATATATGAGATAATTCGTGTTGTCAAATCATTATCTGCCTTATCCTTTTGGGCAAATGTATTCCCTTGCAAAAAGGCTTCTGCCATACGGTACAAAACAGCTTTTACACCAAATAATGACTGCTTGGAAGTGTGAAAATTTATAAGATGTTGACTAAGCTCGGAATCAAAAGAAAAGACATAGTGTGTAGGCTGATTCTTTGAAAACAAGGCGGCAAAATCTTGCAGTAAATCACGGCTAAAAAGAATAGTGTAATAAGCAGAGGATTGGGGCGTTTTGTAGCTGTGGATTGTATTAGGAGGTATTAGTATCCCCTGTCCTAAGCCTACGGTATGGCTTTGTCCGTCAATGATAACAGTTACTTCACCCTTCATACAAAAAGAAACTTCAAAGCAACCGTGTAAATGGCTTGGGTAACTGAAATCCACATTATACATAGATGTAAAAAATGTCTCCGACTCGGGATAATTTGCATACAAGTGCATATTACACCTCCACACCAAATTCTGTCTATAATTATACGATAACTGTCTTTATTTGTCAAACCTTGGTTTGATATAATAATTATATACGTTGAAAGGAGTTTTCTTAAATGTTAACAAAATCTCTTTTACAAAATTGGTTTCTCCGCGAAGAGCCCCTTAATATAACAGCTAAGGACTACGGCAGTGTTTTACAAAAGGCAGACAACTGGATGGAAGTAAAATCACTTCCTTGTGATGTGCATATGCCCTTGATTGAATGCGGACGTATTGAAGAGCCGCTTATTGCCGACAATTCCTTTAAGTGTGATTGGATAGAGCAGCGTAGCTGGTGGTTTAGAAAAAGCTTTACTTTAGAGAAGGAAGACCTAAGTCCGTTTGGAGTTGAGCTTTTTATAGAAATGCTTGATATACACGCCGACCTATTTTTAAACGGAAATTATATAGGTCACCACGCGAGCGCTATGTATCCCTTTCAAAAAAATGTACTTCCTTGGTTACAAGAAGGGGAGAATACTCTTTTAATCCGCTTAACTACAGGTTTAGACCAAGTGTCTGATGAGGATGCCGCACCTGTAAGGGATTTTGTATCTTGCGAATGGCGTACCCGCAGAGAAGGGCGCGGAGATGACCGCAGAACAATGCTTCGTAAACCGCAATATGTTTTCGGTTGGGACCAATCCCCAAGGCTTGCTACCTGCGCTATTGCGGGCAAAGTTTGCTTAAATATTTTCGATGAAATTGTTGTACGTGATATCCGTTTTGAAACCCTCTCTATTAAGGATAATGTCGCTGATATTTTAGCAGAAGTAGAAGTAGAAAGCAGAGAGCGGTTATACGCCAGAGACTGTAATGTTACCTTTACTATTGAAAAAGACGGAAAGGTTATACATACCGATAGCCGCCGTTTTGTAGGTCAAATTGGTGCAAATTATATAGATTTTAGCTTCACTTTGGAAAATCCAGAGCTTTGGTGGCCTAACGGATATGGCGATCAACCCTTATATACCGTTCGTGCTACGGCCTGCAATAATTATGGCGCTAAAGATAGCAAGGAGATTATTACAGGTATTCGTACAGTAAGCTTGGATACATCTATGATTAACGAAACCGAAGGCAACTACCGGTTTATTGTTAATAATACACCTATTTACTGTCGCGGTGCAGATTTTATCCATTCCGATTGCCTTTATGCCCGCATTACTGATGAATTGCAGAATAAGTTATTGACGGCGGCAAAGAAGGGTAACTTCTGTATGGTGCGTTTTTGGGATGGTAATATCTACCAAACCGACTATGTTTACGAGCTGTGTGACCGCTACGGACTTTTGGTAATTCAAAATTTCTGCTTTGCTTGTGCGGTGTATCCAGACCATTTAGAAAGCTTTCGCAAAGAAGTAGAAAAGGAAGCTATTTATCAGCTTTGCCGTTTGCGTAATCATCCAAGTCTCTGTTTGTGGGTTGGTAACGGTGAATGTCATGCTAACCTTAGCGACTTTATGGATAGAAGCTATTTCGATGAATACAATTCTGTTTTGTATCCCGGTGGCACCTATCTTTTTGGTCAGCTTTTGCCTAGATTACATCACGCTTTAGTAGCATCAGTTGGTTACCAATGTGCTACTCCCTTTGGTGGTTATGATGATTTAGAGAGCACCGTCCGTGGCAGCCGCCATTACTATCCTTTCTTAGACCTTTCACCTGAAAAGCAGCAGTACCGCATATCAACAAAATCTTTTGATGACCTTGAATGTAGATTTATTACCGAAGGCGGCGTTATGGGACCGCCTAGTGCAGAAGCTTTGATAAGTTATTGCGACGGTAGAGAGAATATTACGCCTAAGAGTAAAATTTTTGAGCACCATAGAAACACTTTTGAGCGAGGGGCTGTGTGTGACGGTATTTACAACCATTATACAGGCGAAAAGGAGTTAACACTTGAAGAATATTGCTTGTATGGCGGTCTTTTCCAAGGCAGTATGCTTTCTTATGAAGCCGAGCATATTAGGCTTCAAGCTTACTGTGGCGGTTCGCTTCTTTGGTGCTTAAATGATGGCTTTGGTGAAGTTGGCTTTAGTATGATGGACCATTACGGAAATCCCAAGCCTGCATATTATTTTTTGCGCCGTTCTTACGCGTCCTGTCGTGTTATTCTGAAACAAAAAGACGGCGAACTGTTGGTTTACTGTACCAACAGTTCACTAACCGATAAAAAGGTTGATATTACTTGCGGATACACCGATTTTGAGGGTAATACAGACGGTGAAATATATTTTACCGCCGTTTTACCGGCAGGTGCGCCCGCTACATGCATAGGAACTATGCCCATTGGTAAATATGATTTAACGCGAGGTATTGTTTATGCTAAGAGCAGTGACAAAGAAATATTAACCGCAACCTTGCGAGCTGACAATTTTTCAACCCTAAAACTACCCCGCAAAGCAAAGCTTACAATAAGTGATTTTGAAAAAATAGGGAACGCGCTTTCTTTCACTGTTTCTTCGGATTGCTTTGCTCACGCGGTGCATTTCGGTCTTAAGGCAGATAAGTTCTTTAGCGACCAATATTTTGATCTATTGCCCGGTGAAACCCGCCGTATTACTTTAGAAAATGCACAAGATATTACTCCTGATGATTTAAAGCCCGATTGCGTATTTATAGAGCGATAAAGCATTAAAAAACCTTGATGTTATTGCACATCAAGGTTTTTTAAGTTATATTATATTTATTTCATACGGTTAAACCACATACCAGGGTTAATTACTCTAGGATCTATATCAAAAAACGCATCGCGAAGCTTATTCATTTGTTCAGGTGTGAGTTTAACGGTTTCATCAAATAACTTGCAGTTAGCTTCTACCTGCTCTGCGGTATCGCAACCCATAACTGCTTGGGTTACACCTGGGAGAGACAGCACAAAGGAAAGTGCCAATGTAGCAGGGGAAAGGTTAAATTCCTTACAAAGTTCAATGAATTTATTTAGATATGGGAAACAGAAGTCCATACGGGGATCCAGGTCTTCAGGGGTGTGGAACACTAATCCTTGTAGAAATACGCTTCTTGTGAAAATCATCATACCTGAGTCTGCTAATCTTTGCAAACCGCCGTTTTCAATCTGTCCCCAGTCAAAAACATTAAGTGGAATTTGTGTAGCATCAAAGCCTGAGTCAGCAATAACACCGTAATCGTGACGCGAGTAGGCGGAGATAGCGCTATAATCATATAGTCCCTGTGCCTTTAAATCTGCAAAAATCTTGCGCATATTATCGCGATCGGTAGCGTAGTCTTCATAATCGTGAAGCATTAGCATATCAAGCTTATCAACACATAAACGTTTCATACAGCCTTCCAATTGATACAGTATATCATCGCGAAGAATATCATAAGAACCGTGCTTGTGGGGACCTGTTTTGGTAACAATGAAGGGTATATCCTTGCCATCTTTACGGCGCTTTGTAAGCCATTTACCGATAACTGCTTCAGAGTCGCCGTAGTTGTTGGCGGTGTCTAAGGTGTTTACGCCTAAATTTACCGCGCGGTCTAAAATTTCAAATGCGGCTTGTTCGGTGGGCTTTTCACTATTCTCTCCCAAACCATAAGTAAGACCAAGCTGAACAGTGCCTAAAGCAAATGAAGAAAGGTTAAGACCTTTAGTTTGTACATATTTCATAGTAAATTCTCCTTACCAGATAGTCCAACCGCCGTCCATAACTAAGGTTGCACCAGTTACATAGTTAGCAGCTTCGGATGCTAAGAAGCAAACAGGACCTTTAATATCATCTTGGTTAGCAAAACAACCAAGCGGACAGTTTTCAATGTAAGTATCTACAAACGCTTTCTTTGCAGGGTCTTCGGATAAGCCACTTTGTCCTGGGTCAGAGCCGCCGGGAGCAATACAGTTGACGCGAATATGGTGCTTACCGTAGCGGCCTGCCATATATTTTGTCATACCAACCATTGCCCATTTTTCTGTGGTGTAGTTTATAGGTTGGTCACCAAAGGTTTCAGGGTAGAAGGGGAAGTGCGGGCAGTCGATACCACGCATAGAGCTTATGTTGATAATGCTACCGCTCTCTTTAGGAACCATATACTTAAGTACAGCTTGGCTTAAGATAAGCTGACCTTGTAAATTAGTATCTGCAGATGCTTGTAGCTTTTCACGGGTGGCATCTTGCAGACTTACCATATTTCTGCGGTCAACGGCATTGTTAACCAAAATATCAATTTTGCCGTAACGGTTAATAACTTCCTTAACTAAAGCGTTAATAGACTCGTCACTGCTTAAATCTAACGATAATCCGATAGCGTTATAGCCCTGCTCTCTAAGACCTTTTGCGTATTCTTCACAGGCTTCGCCGTTACGGGATGCAATTACAACGGTTGCACCCATTTCGCAAAGTCCTGTAGAAATTGAACCGCCGTATAAACCGCGACCACCCGTAACGATAGCAATTTTACCGTCTAAAGAAAATAATTCTTTTGCGTGTTTCATAATAATTCTCCTTTTTAAATACGAACTTTACCTATAATTTTTTTAACATTTAAAGGAGCGTCAACTACACAGGCGGGTGAGTGAGCATCCTGTGGGAACAAAACAACAAAGCTGCCTGCTTTCAGGCGAATCGGAACAGCGTCGTCATCTAAGTCGCCTAACAATGCATCAATTTCTGCATCATATTCTTTTGTGATATTTTTAATATCCTGGGTTTGTTTAACATATATGGTTTCTTCACCTTCAACCATATACATTACATCAATATACTGTTTATGAGCTTCAACAACAGCATCTTTGCGGTCGTGAGTTTCATAATTGGCAAATATCATATATAGGTCTTTGCCGTCCAATTCTAAAACGCCTTCGGGATAATTATCAGAGGTATATTTTTTGGCTTCCTCTAATAATTTATCTATTTTTGCATTTAAGCCTTTATATTGTTTTGCATTAACTAATGAATCGAAAATCATAGGGTCCTCTCCTTTTTAAAGCTCTAATTTAGCGCAAAGTGTTTTATACTGACCTTCTTCACAAAGCCATAAGGTCATCATAAAACTACCGTCTTTAAGGCGGATAACGCCTGGTTGACCAAATTTGATAAAGGCAAAAATTTCTGCAAAGTTGTTGATTCTGGTCATTGGTGTATTGGGTTTCCAAATAAGTTCTTTGCTTATTAGCTTATATTTACCGCCCGCAACATCCGCAATACAAGCATAAACACCTGGTTCGTCGGTATCTCTACGAAGGGCATGCAGGGTTAAAATTTTGGTACCGTCCAATGCTACAATACCGGTAGATTGACCAAGTATACCTGTATCAATGGGTTTTGAGAAGGTATTACCATTGTCAGTAGAAATGGTAATATGGTTATTGAATCGTTCTCCGTTTACATCTTCGTTCCAAGCAACAACAACCAAAGTGCCGTCATCTAATTGGCACATACGCTGTTCGTAGCAAATAACAGTATTTCCAGGGAATTCTATGCAAACAGTATCATCATTCCAGGTTTTACCCTGGTCGTAGCTACGAAGCAGTCTGCCGCAGTTTTTTGAAACTTCTGTGCCGTCCCATCTGTGAAAACCTGCAATAGGTGTTGCCCAACTGCCGTCCTTTAGTACATAAATAGGTGCAGATGCTTCGGTGCTGCCTTCCCAAGCGTTAGGAATATGGTGACGCTCGGACCAGGTTTTACCGCAGTCAGTAGATTCTGCCCAGAAGACGAAGTCTTCCAGCAAACCGCCTGTTTCGGCATTTGCAAGGGGGAGTTCGGGGTTATCTCTATAAAATTCGTAGCCCATCATTACGAGGCGACCATCAGGAAGTTCGGTAATTTTACCACATTCGGATGTAGGACGGGATTGTTTGGATTTATCAAACGCTTTCCAAGGCTTTGACCAAGTTTTACCGCCGTCTACGCTTTCAGAAAGGTAGGTTGTACCGTCAACACTTTCAAAGGCTACACCCATTTGATGCGCGGCTAATAATCTACCGTCAGACAATTCGCACACATTTGGAAATGCGGAATTCATAGGGTATAGCTGCGGAAGGGGATTTTCGTAAATAAAGGATGAAAAAAGTTTTTTCATATAGTATCTCCTTATGTGCAAAACAACCCGATATGAAGCGGGTTGTTTTATCTTTTTTAAAGTTCGCCAATACGGATAAGCTCGGCTTTGATTTCCGGTATGTACTCTTCTTTTATCGGAGAAACATAATCGGGCGCGAAATTACCTTCATAACCGAGTAAATTCATAGCGGTGCTGAAAGCGGGCCATAAATTTTTTGTTATAAGGAAGTCTCTTAGTGCGAGAATATTATTTAAGTATTCAGCAGCCTTATCATAGTCGCCGTTAGCCATAGCGGTAAATAATTTGCCGCTGTTAACAGGGGTACAAGCGGGCATACCGTCAAGACATTTATCAATGCCCCATTTGTAAGCAATATCAAAGTTATCAAGACCTGAGTAAACCATAAGAAAATCTTCGGGCACTTCGGGGTCTAACTTTAATTTACGGAACATATTCATATCGGCAGATTTGATACCCTTTAGATTAGGAACTGTACGTATCAATTCTTTAACTATTTCGTATGTAATTTTAGATTGGGTAACTACAGCCAAATCGTACATAAGTACATCATGCTTAGTAGCGGCGCAAACGCCCTTATAGTAGTTGATAATCATTTCGGGAGTACAAGCATAATAGTAAGGGGTTGTAAGTACAAAACCTGCTATATCAAGGTCTTCCATTGCTGCCATTCTCTCTTTAGCGCGCATAATAGAGCAATCCATAGCGCCAACATATACAGGTACTCTGCCTGCTGTAGCTTCTACGGCTGCCTTTGCAACCTCGGGGCAAACACTTGTAAGCAAGTATGGTTGTGCACCCATAGAACCCATACTTAAAATAGCAACAGCACCCTGTTTGATTTGGTCATCAATTTGCTTTTTGTAGCTTTCTACGCACAAATTACCGTCCTTATCTACAGGTGTGCCCACTGCAGGAACATATCCGCTTTTCATAAAAAATCCTCCAATTATAGTATTTCTTTTACTTTTTCATATATAGCCTGAGCTAAGCTTAGGTGATATTCTGCTTCCATATGGCAACCGTCCTTGTTTGACGGTTTTGCAAACTTTGCCGCGTCTAACCAAGGGATGCCGAGCTCTTCTGCTACCTTTTGTGTATAATAGGCAAATTTTAACGATTCCTCATGCGCAGGCATATCTTCGGTTTCTTCAATGGGACTAATTAGTAATAGTCTCGGTTTTTCGGGGAAAACCTCCGATGTACCGGGAAAGCCTGTATTCGCCTTTAAAATTTGCTCTGCTAACAATCTGATTCCGTGGTAATAACCCTCGGCATTTGTGAAATTCAAATCGTTTGTGCCTAACATTAAAATTACCAAATCAAGCGGTTTTGAGCGGTAAAGAGCGTATCCTAAACCTGCAACACCGTTGCGGCATAAATTACTAGGGTCATCCCACATAGTAGAGCGACCGTTAATACCGTCTTCAATCACATGGTATTGTTCTCCCAGCTTGCTTGCTAAAACACCCGTCCATCTGATATCTTTGGGGTAACGGGACAGTATACCGGGTTTACATCCCCATGTATTTGAGTCACCATAGCAAAGTATATTTTTCACTTACAATTCCTCCACTCTTTTATACAGATGACAATTACCGCAGTGTCAACCCTTGGGTATTATTTGCAGTTGCTTTTAACAGATGTCCAAGAGCTGATATTTCAACTAAAAACCCGCACTATACCTAATAAAACTATTGTTTGCTAAAAGGCTAATACAGTGGCTAAAACTAATAGTATAATATGTGATACATTATAGCGTGAAGTATGTATTTTGTCAATACAATTTGACAGCAAACTTACAGAAAAATCTAAGATGCGGTAGGTGTATTTATTTTCTGCTTATTTTTGCAAAGACTCTTGACAATAATCAGTGGGAATGATAAAATAACAAACGATATATAACAACAACTATATTACGGAGGTGTGCTATGCCGCCTAAGATTAAAGTAACAAAAGAAGATATTATAAATGTCGCTGTTGATATTGTAAGAGAGAGCGGAGCGCAAGCGATTAATGCAAGGACGGTTGCTTCGGCATTAAACTGCTCCACACAGCCTGTATTTTCAAATTTTGCAACTATGGATGAACTGCGGCTTGCAGTTGTAGAACGGGCAGATAAAATATGCGGTGAGTATATTGAGCGAGAAGTTGAAAGCGGTAAATTTCCCGCTTACAAAGCAAGCGGTATGGCTTATATTCGGTTCGCTAAAGAAGAAAAAGAGCTGTTTAAGCTTTTATATATGCGTGACCGAACAAATGAGACAGCTTCACAGACTATTGAGTTTGGAGATTATATGGAATCTGTTGTGCAAAATAGTACAGGGTTAAATGGTGAGCAAGTAAAGCTGTTTCACCTTGAAATGTGGGCGTATGTTCATGGTATTGCCACTATGTTTGCAACAGGTTTTGTAAATATTGATTGGGAGCTTGTAAGCCGCATGCTTACTGACGCGTATCAGGGAATGCGCAAACAGTATGGAAAGGAGTAACCTATTGTGGAAGCTATTAGGGTTGAAAATTTAACCAAAAAATATAAAGATGTGGTTGCGGTAGATAATCTTAGCCTATCTGTTCGCAAGGGCGAATTATTTTCTTTGCTGGGTGTAAACGGTGCTGGTAAAACAACCACTATTAAAATGCTGTCATGCCTTACAAAATCCACAAGCGGCGATGCTTTTTTGAACGGTAAAAGCATTTGCAGGGATTCTGCTGCAGTAAAATCAATAATAGCCGTTTCTCCGCAAGAAACAGCGGTGGCACGCGGTCTGTCTGTTGGAGAAAATCTTGAGCTTATGTGTGGTGTGCATGGATTTACAAAGGATAAAACAAACGCCAAAATTTTAGAGCTTACCGAACTGCTTGGGTTGAAAGCTATTATTAAGAAAAAAGCAGGCAAGCTTTCGGGCGGTTGGCAACGCAGACTGAGTATTGCAATGGCGCTTATAAGTGAGCCTGAAATTCTTTTTTTGGACGAACCCACACTTGGACTTGATGTACTTGCGCGCAGTGATTTATGGGATTTAATTCGTTCTTTAAAAGGAAAGGTTACAATTATTCTTACAACGCATTATATGGAAGAGGCAGAAACACTGTCTGACCGTATTGCTATTATGAAGGATGGCAAGCTTCTTATTTGCGATACTGCCGAGAAAATTAAAAAGATAGCAAAAACGGATAATTTCGAGCAGGCATTTATCAATATTGTTAAGGGGGTAATAAAATGAGAATGCTTACATTTGCAAGCAGAAACACAAAAGAAATTCTCAGGGATCCGTTGAATTTGTTCTTTGGACTTGGATTTCCCCTTGTTTTGATTTCATTGCTAAGCGCCATACAAGCGAATATCCCCGTAGAGTTGTTCGAAATACAACGCTTAACTCCGGGTATTACAGTTTTCGGTCTTTCGTTTATGACACTATTTTCGGCAACCATTATTGCAAAGGACAGAGGTAGCTCGTTACTTCAGCGCTTATACACTACACCGCTTACGCCAACAGATTTTATTCTGGGTTACACCTTGCCTATTATTCCGATTGCAATCGCACAATGCGTTATTTGTTATATAACCGCAATTGTTTTAGGACTTAGTATAACGGTTAATATTTTATATGCAGTTGTATTTATTATTCCAATATCCATTCTTTATATTGCTTTAGGTCTTCTTTGCGGAAGTGTGTTTACCGATAAGCAGGTGGGCGGTATTTGCGGCGCGTTGCTTACTAATCTTTCGGCGTGGTTGTCAGGCGTTTGGTTTGACCTTGACCTTGTGGGTGGCACTTTTAAGAAGATTTCCTATGCACTGCCGTTTGTTCGCGCTGTAAATATGGAACGGGCGGTACTGTTAGGCGATTTTAGCGGTATTTTTCCGCATATATGGTGGGTGCTTGGGTATGCAGTAGCATTGCTTATATTAGCAGTATTGTTGTTCTTGCGGCAAATGAAAAAGTAAATTTTTAAAAAATCCCCTTGCGTAAGGTATTGCTTGTTACGCTGCGTAATGTTGTAAAATAGGCAGCGTAAGGAGGTGAAAGCTATGTCAAAATACACAACAGGAGAAATTGCAAAGCTCTGCTCAGTATCTGTAAGAACGGTACAGTATTATGATTCAAGAAATATTCTAACACCAAGTGAACTGTCGGAGGGCGGCCGCCGTCTATATTCTGAAGATGACCTTAAGAAAATGCGGATTATATGCTTTCTTCGTGAGGCAGGACTTCCAATTAACAGCATTGGTGAATTGTTTGCTGAAAAGCATCCTGAAAATATCATTTCCATTCTATTGGAACAGCAAGAGCAGATACTTAGGGAAGAATTTGAGCAACAGCAGAAAAAGCTTAGCATCATAGAGACTATCAAACGTGAGCTGAAAGATACACCAAATTTCTCTGTTGAATCTATCGGTGATATAGCACACATTATGAAAAATAAAAACAAACTTTCAAAAATGCGACTAACTATGGTACTTACGGGTATTCCCGTGACTGCTCTGCAATGGATATCCATTATTCTATGGATTACAAACGGACTTTGGTGGTTGTTTGTGGTTTGGGCTTGTGTGGCGGTTCCGTGGGGAATAGGTGTTTCAATCTATTATTTTAAGCATGTTGCCTATATCTGCCCCGAATGTCATGAGATATTTAAACCCAGCTTTAGAGAAGTGTTTTGGGCGTACCACACTCCAAAAATGCGCCGACTAACCTGCCCGAAGTGTAGGCATAAAGGTTTGTGCGTTGAGATATACGCAGACGGAACTGACAGCAATAACTGCTGAGTTTAAGAAAATTTATTATCCTATTTGTGCTTTTTGCTAAATTATGCACTGTCGAGAGTGGCATAAAAAAGATAAGGTGTAGCCTTAATTGGCTGCACCTTGACTTTTTGCTTTTTGGCAGTATAATAAACATTATTGGAAATTTTGATTAAATATTAAATAGCGTAAAGAGAGTAAAGGAAAACATATATGAAAAAATTTGAAGGAATGCTTTTTTGTACAGACCTAGACGGAACAATATATTCTGATGATAAAACTGTGTCAAAGCAAAATCTTGAGGCAATAGAATATTTTAAATCTGAGGGCGGTTTGTTTACTTTTATTACAGGCAGAGTTCCGCAAACTTCTACACAAATGTGTAGTATTATAAAACCTAACGCGCCAATTGGGTGTATTAACGGTGGGGGTATTTATAACCCTGTTCAAGAAAAGTATCTTTGGAAAGTGTTTTTACCAAATGAAGCGCTTGAGCTTGTGCGAGCAGTGGATGAACAGTTGCCTGAAATCGGGATACAGCTTAATACCGAAAAAGCAGTTTATTTTAATAAGGATAATGAAGCTATGGTATGGTTTCGCGCCATAACGGGACTGCCAAATGTTTCTTGCAGTTATGAAGATGTAAAAGAGCCCATTTTCAAGGTGGTTTTCGCCCACAAGGATGTAAAGCAGATTGAAATGCTTGAAAAATTTTTGAAAAATCATCCAAAGGCGCATAAATTTGATTTAATTTGTTCCGAGCCAAGACTATATGAAATTTTACCCAAAGGCGTTAGCAAGGGTGTACTGCTTTGTAAAATGGCTGAGCTTTTAGGTATAGGTATGGGCAAAACGATTGCTGTAGGGGATTATTACAACGATATTTCAATGATTAAAAAGGCGGGATTTGGGTTTGCTGTAGCAAACGCATTAGATGAAGTAAAAGCTATTGCCGATTATATAACCGTAAGCAATAACGACCACGCAATTGCTAAGATTATTGACGGGTTTGACCGCGGAATCTATAAAATTAATTTTTAAAAAGAAAGATACGGCGTAGCCTTAATTGGCTATGCCGTATCACTTTAAAAAACTATTGCACAATCTATTGGTTAATGGTATAATTGCTTAGTAAAGAATTTGTCGATTTTTGTCGAAAAAAGTTTATTTAAACACATTTATAAATATGTTTCTAAACACAAAAATTATAAGCGCTAAAAACATAAATGTACCTGCCACAAGGAAAAACGGCAAATAAAACCTACCTGCCACAAGGGTTATTCCTGCAATTATAATGCAGCAAATTGCCATATATTTAAGGTGCTTTATATTATCGGGGTTTTGGTAGTCTCCCTTATCTATTTTTTTAAGCACACGTCTTAAATAAAATAGTGTAAGCCCTGTAAACGGTGCACAGGGGTAGCAAGTAACCATAATGGTAGTAGCAAGGTTTTCGTGTCTTGCAAAATGCTCAACATACCATGTGGTTAAAAACGGCAGGGAAGCCGCTAATATTATTAAAAGAAGAATAAAGATTTCACTTAGCATAATTGAAAACTTTATTGTATTACTTTTCTTCATGTTTTCACTCCTAAAATTAGGTTATGTAGATATTATACATCAAAAAAATCTATTTGTAAATAAAGGGTTTAAAAATGCTGCAATTTATAAAGGATAGGCCGATGTTGCTTTCGGCTATAATCACAAGTGTCATTTCGGTGATTGCACTATATTCCGAAATGGCCCTTTTTGTTTTAGCGCTTGTTATTTTAGTATTTATATTTTATCTAATCTACAAAAGAAGCCGTGGTGAGATTATTTTTGCTGCACTTTTGATTTTAGCAGTAACGGTTAGCGGTTTTTTAGCCGCAGGAAAGACGAAAATGCTTGAAAGTTATGACGATGTTTTAATAGACGGAGAGTTTGTAATTGCTGACACGCCGCAAAATTACGGTGAATACTATTCGGCAATTTTTGAAACATTACAAAGCGATGTTTTGAGCAAGGGTGAAAAGATACGGGTAACCTATAACAGCGGAAATTTTAAGTTTTCAGAGAAAATAAAGGCGAAGCTTTTAATTTCGGGAATTGAAGGCAAGGTATATAAAAACAGCAATTACTCACAACGAATTTTTTTGAAAGGGTATATTAAAGAATTTGAAAACACGGGTGAAAACGATGTGGTGTTATCGTTAATAGGCAGTGTTCGCAAGCACATTAGGAATATAGTTTTTAAAAACTATAAGGCTAGCGAAGCCGCTACGGTTATGGCACTTGTTACAGGAGATAAATCTTACTTTACGGATGATTTTTATAACAATGTAAAATGCGCGGGTGTAGCGCATGTTATGGTAGTTTCGGGTATGCATTTATCTATTATTGTATCAATGTTTTTATACATTATAAATAAATTCTTATATAACCGATATTTAAAGGCATTAACCATAGTTTTTGTTACAGTTTCGGTAATGGCGATATGCGGTTTTACAATGTCTATATTAAGGGCTGGGATAACCTATTTTCTAATGGCTTTAGCGCTTATATTAAACCGCGAAAATACAAGTGAAAATACCTTGGGCTTTGCGGTGTGTTTAATATATCTTGCAAATCCTTTCGCTATTTTCAGTGTTGCATTTTTACTGTCGGTGCTTTCTACCTTTTCAATTTTGGTGGTTTCAATACCTGTAATCGAAATGTTAAAAGAACGCAAAATTATAAAGAATAAGCTCTTGTTAACGGTGTTTTCTTCGGTTATTATAAGCATTAGCACCCTTATTTTTACGGCACCTGTTACAATTTACTATTTTGGTTATATATCCTGTGTTTCGGTGATAACTAATTTACTTATTGCAAATGTTACAAGCTATGCTATGATTTTTTGCATTTTAGGATTCGCGTTTCCTATTTTAGCGGTACCGTTTTATAAAATAAGTGAGCTTTTGGTAAGTTATATAAACGCTGTGATTAACTTTTTTGGGACACTGCCGTTTTCCACAGTAGATACACCACGGTTTACAATAATTTTACCGATACTTTTAATAATTATGGCTTTTTGGGTATTAGTTGCTTGTAAACTGCGCGGCGATATGGTAAAATTAAAAGAAATGGAAATAAAGCGTGTTGTAGAAGGAGGTAATGGGGAATATGCCCGCGATTTCGGAACAGATTTTAAAAAGCGAAATAAAAAAGGCAGAAAAAAACATATACATATTATTCGGCGATGACGGATATCTTAAAAAATTCTATGCTGACAAGATTATCGATATGTATGTAGAAAAAGACGATATTTTCAATTTTCAAAGTTTTCCTTCGGAATGTGATTTACAAGAGGTTTACGATGCGGTTCTGCAATTCCCTGTTATGAGTGATAAAAAGGTAGTAATCTTAACCGATTACGATTTTGAAAAGTGCAAAAAATCCGATTATGATAAGCTTTCTACAATTATTTCCGAAGTGCCTGACAGTTGTATTTTTATTTTGCTTTACGATGCACTCCCTGTAGTTGCTAAAAAGAATACCAAGCTTTCAAAGCTTATGACCACAGCTGAAAAGAATAACGGTATCACAGCTCAGCTTGACCATAGAACCGTGCCCGAGCTTGTAAAAATGCTTGAAAACGGCGCCAAAAAACGCGGTTGTACGATAGCGCAAACTACTGCAAGGTATCTTGTGGAAACGGTGGGCGAAGATATAAATACCCTTAAAAATGAACTTTCCAAGCTCTGCGCTTTTGTGGGCAATGGCGAAATTACAAAGCAAATAGTTGATGAAGTATCGGTTAAAACGGTAGAAGCAAGTGTTTACAGTCTTTCAAAACAGATTGTGGAATATAATATGACCTTAGCTC
Source organism: Clostridia bacterium (assembly GCA_017403265.1). GTDB lineage: Bacteria > Bacillota > Clostridia > Oscillospirales > Acutalibacteraceae > UBA737. The sequence goes on along the minus strand of JAFQOJ010000071.1, from coordinate 10,983 downwards.
TTAAAACGCTGGATGAGCTTTTTTATTTAAAGGTAGAGCCTATTGTGATTTTAAGCACAATATCGGGCTTTTATGTGGATATGTACCGCGCTTTTGTAGGAAAAGAGCGTGGTATGAATTCGGCTGAAATAGCAAAAGAATTCGGCTATTTTGGGCGCGAGTTTGTTATAAGAAATGCAATGCAGGATATAAGAAAATTTGACCATAACCGTTTCCTGCTTAGCTTTAACGCTTTGCGGGGTGCCGATAAGAGCTTAAAATCCTTTTCAGGTGACGCACGCACAGTTTTAGAACAGCTAGTAGTTAAATTGGGGTTTATAGCGCTTAAGGGTGAAGACCTTGATTAAGCTTAAAATGCCTGTTATAGTAGAAGGCAAGTATGATAAAATCACACTTGAAAACGTTATCGATACACTGATTATCCCCACTAACGGATTCAGCATTTTTAAGGATAAGGAAAAGTGTGAGCTTATACGCACCTTTGCGCAAACTAACGGTATAATAGTGCTTACCGACAGTGATTCGGCAGGCAACATGATACGCGCGCATATTAAAAATATTTGCGGCGGCGGTAAGGTTTATAATGTCTATGTTCCGCAATTAAAGGGTAAAGAAAAACGCAAAAATGCTCCTTCAAAAGAGGGCTTTTTAGGGGTAGAAGGCATTAGTAGGGATATATTGTGTGAAGCCTTTTTAAAAAGTGGTGTTACGGTAGAGAATATTACGCAAAAATCAAAACCGATTACTAAAACAGATATGTTTTTATTTGGTCTTTCGGGTAATCATGATGCTGCAAGCAACCGTAAAATACTGCTTAAGCATCTAAATTTACCTGAAAATTTATCACCTAATGCAATGCTTAGTGTGGTTAATACTATGTTTAGTTACGAAGAATTTGAAAAGGCGGTTTTAGAATGTCAAAAGCTTATGGGCAAAAGCTGAAAATTTTATATGTGCTTGATATTTTAAAAAAGTACAGTGATGAGCAAAACCCCGTTACTGCTAACGATATTTGTAAATACTTAGAAGAAAAGGACATTCCTTCTGAACGAAAATCGGTTTATAAAGATATTGAGGCGCTTATAGATTACGGTTACGATATAATCTATTCCCGCTCACCTAAGGGATATTTCTTAGCATCGCGTGAGTTTGAAGAGCCCGAAATTCATCTGCTTTCGGACGCAGTTAGAACGGCTAAGTTTATAACACCTAAAAAGACGAGAGAACTTGTGAAAAAGTTTGATTCTATGCTTAGTGTTACCGCGCGTCAAAAAAGACAAAAAAATATTTATATAGATTTTTCTAAAAAAAGCAATAATGAAGAGATTTTTTACAATATTGATAAGATTTCGGACGCGGTAGCCGACGGCAAGAAGATTGAGTTTGATTATATCTCGCGCGAGCTTACGGGCAGAGATTTTGTAGATGTTACAAAGAAGATGAAGGTAAGTCCCTACGCTTTAACCTGGCAGGACGACCATTATTATTTAATAGGAAATTACGAAAAGTATGACAATCTTTTACATTTGCGACTTGACCGTATGTTTAAAATAAAAATAATAGATGAAACGGCAAGGTTTTTCGGTGAAGTAAGCGAATATAAGGATGTTTTTGATGTTACAGACTATGTCACTAAAATTTTTGGTATGTTTTCAGGTGAGCTTCAAACTATAGAACTTTGCTGTAATAAAAAAATTGCCAAAACAGTAGTCGACCGCTTTAGCGAAAAGATTTTCATTACAAATGTTACCGAAAACGAGTTTTGTTTTTCCTTTAAAGCGGCAGTAAGTGAAGCGCTTGTCACTTTTATTATGAACTTTTCAGATGAAGTTAAGGTTTTAAAACCTGTGGAGCTTCAAGATATGGTGATACAGCGTTCAAAGAAAATTTTGCAAATGTATGAAAATTAACTTGCTCATTTAATAAAAGTTTGGTAGAATAGTAAGGTATTGTGCTACGAGGGGAAGTAAAAATGAAAGTAAAAGGATTTGACAACGCTAAATATATAGATTTGCAATCGCAAAAAATCAGAGATAGAATAGCACAGTTTGGCGACAAGCTTTATTTGGAGTTTGGCGGCAAGCTGTTTGACGATTACCACGCCGCAAGAGTTTTGCCCGGCTTTGAGCCCGATGCAAAGGTTAAAATGCTTTTAGAGCTTAAGGACGAGGCTGAAATTGTAATTGTTATCAATGCAGATGCTATTGAAAAGAACAAGCAACGTGGTGATTTAGGTATAACCTATGATTTGGAAACCCTACGACTTATTGATGCGTTTCGTCAAATCGGTTTATATGTAGGCAGTGTGGTTATAACCCGTTACACAGGTCAGCCCTCGGCACAGAATTTTGAAAAGCGGTTAACTTCTTTAGGAATTACCGTTTACCGTCATTACCCTATTGCTGACTATCCTTCAAATATTCCGTTTATTGTAAGCGAAGAAGGGTTCGGCAAAAATGATTATATCAAAACCGAACGAAAGCTTGTAATTGTTACAGCGCCCGGTCCCGGAAGCGGAAAAATGGCAACCTGTCTTTCTCAGCTTTATCATGAGCATTTGCGCGGTGTTAAAGCAGGATATGCAAAGTTTGAAACCTTCCCTGTATGGAATTTACCCCTTAAGCACCCCGTAAATATAGCTTATGAGGCTGCTACGGCCGACCTTAACGATTTAAATATGATTGATTCGTTCCATTTGGATGCTTACGGCGAAATGGCAGTAAATTATAACCGTGATATTGAAATTTTCCCTGTTCTAAACTCTATTTTGGAAACCATTTTGGGTGAGTCGCCTTATAAGAGCCCTACCGATATGGGCGTAAATATGGCAGGCTTTGCGATATATGATGATATTGTGGTTTGCAATGCCGCCAAGCAAGAGATTATCCGCCGTTACTATAGCGCTTTGGTACGCGCAAGGCAGGGTATGGGCGAGCAATCGGATGTTCAAAAAATTGAGTTTTTAATGAATCAGGTAAAGGTTAGTGTTAAGGACCGTCCTGTAGTAGAAGCGGCGCTTAAAAAAGCAGAGGAAACCGACGGGCCTGCTGCCGCATTAGAGCTTGCTGACGGCAGAATAATAACAGGTAAAACTTCAAGTCTTTTAGGCGCTTCTTCGGCACTTATACTCAACTGCCTTAAAGCGCTTGCAGATATACCTGACGAAATTAACTTGATTTCACCCACCATTATAGAGCCTATTCAAAAGCTTAAAACCGAGATTTTGGGTAACCACAATCCGAGACTGCATATTGATGAGGTTTTAGAAGCGCTTTCTATTTGCGCAGTTACAAGTGATGTTGCCAAAAAGGCATTGGATAAGGCGCGCAGTTTAAAGGATTTAGAAGCACATTCTACTGTAATACTTTCCCGAGTGGATGAAAATGTTTTCAAAAAGTTAGGTGTAAATATTACATTTGAACCAAAATATCAAACCAAAAAGTTATATCACAATTAATATTGAAGAAGCGGTAGCTATTTAGCTGCCGCTTCTTTATATTTGAAAAACGGCAATTTTTTGTGAATATTTACCAAAATTTAGCAAAAATATTATCTATAGCTTTCTTATTTTTGACAAAATTCACTTGAAAATGGTATTTTTTGTTGCTATAATAAATAATATAGGAAAGTTATTTTTAAATTTTCGGGAGTGATATTTTTGAAGAGCAAGAAATGTGTAGCAATGCTTTTGGCAGGCGGACAAGGCAGCCGTTTGGGTGTACTTACAAGTAAAATCGCCAAACCTGCAGTTCCATACGGCGGTAAATACCGCATCATAGATTTTCCGCTTTCTAACTGCGCAAATTCAGGCATTGATACCGTAGGTATTCTGACGCAGTACAAACCGCTAGAGCTTAATGACTATGTTGCATCGGGAAAACCGTGGGATTTAAACCGTACCGACGGCGGTGTGCATATTCTGCCACCTTATCACGGTCAGGGTGGCGGTAACTGGTACAAGGGCACTGCAAACGCTATTTATCAGAATTTGGAATTCTTGGAGCGTTACAATCCTGAATATGTACTTATTCTTTCAGGCGACCATATTTATAAGATGGACTATTCGGATATGTTAGCAGAACATATAGACAGCGGCGCCGACTGTACAATTGCGGTTTTAGATGTATCGCTTGAAGAAGCCACACGCTTTGGTATTATGAATACCAATCCTGACGGCACTATTTACGAGTTTGAAGAAAAACCGAAACAACCTAAAAGCACATTGGCTTCAATGGGTATTTATATCTTCAAATGGGAAAAGCTGAGATATTATCTTACTGAGGATGAAAAGAATCCCGATTCTTCTAACGATTTCGGCAAAAATATTATTCCTATGATGCTCCATGATAACCAGCTTTTGCGCGTTTACCGCTTTAACGATTATTGGAAGGATGTTGGTACTGTTGAGTCCCTTTGGGAAGCCAATCTGGACCTTTTAAATCCTAAAATCAATCTTAACCTAGCAGACAAAAACTGGAAAATTTACTCTAAAAACACGGGTATACCGCCGCAGTATATTTCTGAAAATGCGGTTGTTGAAAATTCGCTTATAACCGACGGTTGTGAGATTTTCGGCAAGGTGGATTATTCGGTTTTATTTAAAAATGTAACAGTAGAAGAAGGCGCAAGCGTAGAATATTCGCTTATAATGCCGGGTGCAGTCATTAAAAGAGGCGCTTCGGTTAAGTATGCAATCGTTGCAGAAAACGCCGTAGTAGCAGAGGGCGCTAAAGTTGGAAACGAGCCTAATGCTACAGGTGATGAAAATTGGGGTATTGCCGTTGTAGGCGATAATCTTACAGTAGGAAAAAATGCAATAATCGGCGCTAATAAAATGATTACCGAAAATGTTAAGGAGGGTGAAGTAATATGAGAACATCAGCAGTAGCAGGTTTGATTTTTGCAAACTCTGACGATAAGCTTAAAGAGCTTACCGCTAACCGTTCTTTAGCATCAGTACCATTTGGTGCAAGATACAGAGTAGTTGACTTTGCTCTCTCTAATCTGGTTAATACAGGTGTAACCTCTGTTGGTATAATCACAACCGAAAATTACCGCTCACTTATGGACCATGTAGGTAACGGTATTGCGTGGGATTTAGACCGCAAAAACGGCGGTGTTTACTTTATTCCACCCTACTATAAACGCGGTGTTAAGCGTTTTGCGGATACGATTTCGGCTCTTGTGGGTGCTTACGACTATATTAAAAAATGCGGTGCGGACTATATTGTGCTTTATGATTCACATATTATTGCTAATATAGATTTATCTGCTGCCTTAAAAGCGCATAAAAAAAGAGAAGCTGATGTTACGGTTATTTACCATAACGGAAAACTGCCCGAAAAGTCGGCTAAGAAAATGATTTTGAGTCTGAATGATGATGAACGGGTAAATTCCATAACCTTTAGCGAGGGTGAGTATATGGCATCATTTGGTATAGGCATCAGCATTATAAATAAAGATTTGCTTTTAAAGCTTATCAGAGATGCTGAAGATGACGGTCTTACAAGCTTTGCGCGTGAGGTTATAGCAGAGAAGACGAGTGAACTTAAAATTTACGGCTTTGAGCATAGTGGATATACTGCCATTATGGATAACGCGGCAACATATTATGAAGCAAGTATGGATTTACTTTGTAAGGATATCCGCGCACAGCTTTTCGATAAAACTCGCCCGATTTTCACCAAGGTGCGTGACGGTATGCCCACTCGCCATGGCGTTAATGCCAAGGTTTCCAACTGTATTATCGGGGACGACTGTGTAATCGAGGGTACTGTTAAAAACTCGATTTTATTCCGCGGTGTTAAAATAGGCAAGGATGCGGTAGTAGAAAACTGCATTTTAATGCAAGAAACTGAAATAGGTAATGAAGCACAGGTTTCTAATGTAATTGCCGATAAAAATGTAGTGGTAGCAGACGGTGTAATCTTTAAGGGCACCAAGGAAAAGCTATGCTTTATTGATAAAAAACAAATATTGTAGTTAAGGATTTAATTGATAGGAGAAAAGTATGAAAGTTTTATTTGCCGCAAGTGAGGCATATCCTTATGCTATGTCGGGCGGCCTTGCAGACGTTGCAGGCGCTTTACCTAAAGCGCTTCGCAAAAGAATGGTAGGTTGCCGTATAATTTTACCGCTTTACGGTACAATTTCCGAAGAAATGCGCAAGAGTATGACATTTGTTTGCAATATTGTGGTTCCTGTTGCTTGGAGAAAGCAGTATTGTGGTGTTTTTGAAGCACATCTCGACGGTGTAATTTACTATTTTATTGACAACCAATATTACTTTAACCGTGACGGACTTTACGGCTATTATGACGATGCCGAGCGATATGCGTTTTTCTCGCGTGCGGTACTTGAAGTAATACCTCATATCGGCTTTGTGCCTGATGTTATTCACTGTAACGATTGGCAAACTGCTTTAATACCTGTATACTTTAATGCATTTTATAAGCAAAAAGAGCCTTACACCAATATTAAAACGGTTTACACCATTCATAATATTCAGTACCAAGGTAAATACGGTAAGGAGTTATATACCGATGTTTTAGGTCTACCGCAGGGTGCGGAAAGCATAATTGAGTATGACGGCTGCATAAATTTAATGAAGGGCGGTATTCAGTGTGCCGATAAGGTTACAACCGTTTCGCCTACTTATGCTAAGGAAATTTTAAACGAGTTTTACAGCCACGGTCTTGATTATATTCTTAAAGAGTTTGCTTATAAGCTAACAGGTATTGTTAATGGTATTGATACTGTGGTTTACAATCCCGAAGACGACCCGCTTATTTACAAAAACTTTACTGTGGAAAAGCTTGAAGGCAAGGCAGAAAATAAAAAGTGCTTGCAAAAGGAAATGGGCTTGCCCGAAAAAAGTGATACACCTGTGGTGGGTATGGTTACCCGCCTTGTTAAGCATAAGGGGTTAGACCTTGTAAAGTGTGTGTTTGAAAATATAATTAAGCAGGATGTTCAGTTTGTAATTTTGGGCTCGGGAGAATATGAGTTTGAAAGCTTCTTTAGTGAAATGGCTAATAAATATCCCGAGAAGGTTTCGCTTGTTTTAGGCTTCAAGCCTGAGCTTGCACATAAAATTTATGCGGGTGCGGATATTTTCTTAATGCCAAGCCTTAGTGAGCCTTGCGGTCTTGCTCAAATGATAGCGCTTCGCTACGGTACGGTACCGATTGTCAGAAAAACAGGCGGTCTCAACGACACCATCAGGGATAGCGGAGATAATCAGGGTAACGGCTTTACCTTTGCTAATTATAACGCCCACGATATGCAGACTGCGGTTGAGCGTGCTTTACAAGGCTATAAGGATAAAAACGGCTGGGCAATCTTGCGCAAACGCGCGATGAATTGCGATAACAGCTGGAAGACCTCGGCAAATCAATATATCGGTCTTTACAAAGAACTTATAGGAAAGTAATAAATAAAAGGGTTGCTAAAAATTAGTAACCCTTTATAATTGTGATATGATATTTTCTAGTTAGGAGTAACTTATGATTGATATTTTAAAGTCCATAGTACTCGGAATTATTGAGGGTATAACCGAATGGCTACCCATTAGCAGTACGGGGCATTTAATTGTTGCCGACGAGTTTATTAAGCTTCAAGCATCCAAAGATTTTATGGATATGTTTAATGTTGTAATACAGCTTGGCGCTATTTTGGCGGTAGTAGTAATTTATTTTAATAAAATGTGGCCCTTTAGCCTTAAAAAAGAAGATAAATTTATAAAAAAAGATACCTTTTCAATGTGGTTTAAGGTAATAGTGGCAATTTTGCCTGCCGCTATAATAGGTATCCCGCTTGACGATTTCTTTGAAGCAAGGCTGCATAATTATGTTGTAGTAGCTTTAGCCCTTATTGTTTACGGTGTTGCCTTTATTTTCGTTGAAAAGCGCAATAAAACCTTAAAACCTAAGATACAAACCATTGCCGATATTACATATAGGGATGCAATACTTATAGGTTGTTTTCAAGCTTTATCACTAATACCCGGTACATCGCGTAGCGGCTCTACCATTTTAGGAGCTATTTTAATAGGCGTTTCGCGCGTGGCGGCAGCAGAGTTTAGCTTTTATATGGCTGTGCCTGTAATGTTTGGCGCAAGCGCAATAAAGCTTTTGAAGTTTGGTTTTGATTTTACCAATACCGAGCTTGTAATTTTGCTTGTGGGTATGGTAACCGCATTTATAGTATCTGTAATTGCAATAAAATTTCTTATGAATTATATAAAGAAGCGCGATTTTACCGCTTTCGGTTATTACCGCATAATTTTAGGTATTATTGTTTTAGGATATTTTGTTTTAAAGGGAGTATAAAAAATGATTGTTAAAAGGCTTTGTTTAAAAGATTATTTTTCATTTTTAGGTGAAGACGGCAATAATCCGATTTTAGATATTTATTTACCCGATGAAGTTATGAATAGGCAAGATTTTAAAAGACCGTGTATGGTAATTTGTCCCGGTGGCGGATACGCTGGCTGTTCTCCCCGCGAAGCAGAGCCTATTGCACTTAATTTTATTCCCGAAGGCTTTAATGCTTTTGTTTTGTACTACACCTGTGCCCCTAAACGCTTCCCAACCCAAATCAGAGAGGTTGCGGCTGTAATGGAGCTTATATACAAAAATGCAGAGGAGTGGAAGTGCGATACTAACAAAGTTTCGGTTATAGGTTTTTCTGCAGGCGGACATTTGGCAGCTCACTACAGTACAATGTTTGACTGTGCTGAAGTTCGCGAAGTGTTCCCCGAAAGCAAGGCACCAAACGGCTCTATTTTATGCTACCCCGTAATTAGTGCAGAAGCTGGGAAATGCCACCAAGGTAGCTTTAAAAATTTAGTAGGTCATTATCCGCTTACGGAAGAAGAAATGCATAAATTCAGCCTTGAATATTGCGTAAAAGAAAATACTCCCCCTGCATTCATTTGGCATACTGCTGCAGATGACGCGGTGCCTGTTTATAGCTCGCTTGCGTACGCTAATGCATTGGCAGAGCATAAAATTCCTTTTGAGCTTCGTGTTTTCCCGAAGGGCTGGCACGGAATTGCAACCAGCGATATACAAACAATGACTGCCGATGATGGATTTGTGGCTTATAACCACGTCTGGATGGAAGAAGCGAAAAAATGGCTTAAATTTATGAATTTGGCTTAAATAAAAAGAGAAAACATTTTAAGGATAAAATAATCGGCAGTCGAAACGACTGCCGATTATTTGCTATTTTTTGGTTGTTTTGTATTTTTTAGATGACCAATCAGAATAGAATTTCTTACCACCAACAATAGTATATGTTCTGATGCGAATATAGTATTTTTTCTTTGCTTTCAAGCTCTTGATTGTCTTTGAAGTTGTTTTATTAGAAGAAATCTTAGCTGTTTTTGCAGATTTGAAGCTTGAAGAAGTTGAATACTGTATCTCATAACCTGAAACCTGGCTTGATTTTTTGGCCCATTTAACTGTTAATTTCTTGCTTCCTGCCGAGATTGATTTAATAGAAGTATTGGCAGGCTTAATTGTGAAATATAAGGTCTTTGTGCCAGAGTATTTGCCCTTAAGAGTAATTGTTACCTTATATTTGCCAACATTTTTGCGTCCCGAAGCGTATTTAACAGTGTAGTCTGTTCCGTTAACAAGCTTCTTGCCTTTGTAGTCCTTAACAGTTACGGTTGGTTTTCTGGTTTTTGAACTACTATAAGTATATGTGGTTGCCGATAGCTTAAAGGAAGTAACTTTATTTATGGCTGTTGTGGAAAGTGTTTTCTTACAAACAGTGCATGTAGTAGTTGATTTACCGCTTGCTGTTATAGTTGCTTTTTTGGTTATGGTTGTCTTCTTAGTGTGAGCCGCTTTATTAGCAACATTTTTGCAACTGCATTGCTTCCAATGGTGTGTTCCGTTTGAAAGATACGAACCGTACTTATGGGCTAGTTTGCCGCCGGTTGCACCGCATACGCACTTGCCATTTGCTGTGCAGGTTGCGCCAACATACTTATGGTTTGCTTTTGATGATTCGTTAAGCATTCCGCAGTCGCAAGTTTTATAGTGATATTTGCCGTCAAAATAATATTTATCATAAGAATGCAGTTCTTTGGTATCATAAGCACCGCATGAGCATTCTTTCCAGTGGTAAGTATTATCCACAAAGCCTTGGTTAAAGTTATGCGCCTGCTTATCTATTACCGCGCCGCAAACGCACTCTTTCCAATGGTGAGTTTTATCACTTTTATCATCAAACTTGTGCTCGGTAACAGATTCAAAATCTTTCATTCCGCAAGCGCAAGCGAAGCAATGAACTTCTAAATCTAAAATGAACAAGCCGCTATAAACATGCTCGTATTTACTTTCTTCAAAGATATAATTGCATATTCTGCACTCGTTCCAATGATGAGTTTCATCATATACCTCGCGATTTTTATGTTCTTCATAAGAATCACTGTCTGAAGCACCACATTCGCATTCATTCCAATGGGCATTTGCATCACGGCAAGGAATATTATAAGTATGAGTTTGCGGTGTTCCTTCTTGGCCACAAGAGCAAGTATACCAATGTTGAGAATCGTTGGTGTTTAGGGTATCAAAATTATGTGATTCGATTGTTTCTTGGCTAATTGTACCGCAATCGCATTCATTCCAATGATTTTCGGAATCCTTACCGCCCTTATTATAGTTGTGCTCTTGTTTATTTACTGTTTTGCCACAAGCACATTCATCCCAATGATAGTTTGTATCATGGTTTGCATTAAAGCTATGCTCTTCATAAGAATCACTGTCTATAGCACCGCATTCGCATTCGTTCCAATGAGCATTAGTATCATTGCAAGGAATGTTATAGGTATGGGTTGCTTTTGTTCCTTCGTGACCGCAAGAGCAGGTATACCAGTGCTGAGTGCTGTTGGTATTTAATGTGCTAAAATTATGCGGTTCTAAGGTTTTTGAGTTAACTGCACCGCAAACGCATTCTATCCAATGGTTT
>JAFQOJ010000070.1 GCA_017403265.1 Clostridia bacterium | reverse complement strand
CATTAAAACTAAAAGGAATGAGTCCAGTACAATACCGAACTCATTCACTAACAATTTAATTTTTAATTTTGTCTAAACTTTGGGGTTCACTTCACTGTCTGTTTTTTTGTATATTTTTAATTTTTAGGGTAAATATATTAGTAATCAAAAGGAGTTGATAAAAAATGTTTGATAAACTTTGTTTAATTCTCGTAATTATAGGTGCACTTAACTGGGGGCTTGTAGGTTTATTTAGTTTTGACCTTGTAGCCTGGGCATTCGGTGGAAGTACTGCAATAATCAGCAGAATTATCTACACCGTAATTGCTCTTGCAGGTGTTTGGTGTATTTCATTATTATTCCGCAGACACGCTATTGACGAATAAGGCAAAATCGTCACTGCTAAACCATTTCCCCCTACAGAAAACGGACTCGGTTTTACCCGAGCCCGTTTTTCTTAATATAACTATTATTTAGTATATTTTTCTCTTGCTACATAGCTTGTATGTAAGTCATGGTGAGCCTTATGACCGCCAAAACCGTCATACCACTCTTCATAGAGTTTCTTAACAACAGGAGATTCATGTGACTTACGAATAGCCATAGCCTTATCCTGATCATATAAAGCCTTAGCGCGAACAGCCTTTAAATCAACTGTATCGCGAACGCTTTGCGGATGGATAGGCTGACCTCCGCCGTTTACACAGCCGCCTGGGCATCCCATAATTTCAACAAATGTCCAATTCTTAGGATTGCCGTTCTTCATCATATCCATTACGCACTTAGCTGCCGCTGCGCCTGAAGCCACAGCAACATTGATATCCATACCGTTAATATTTACAGTAGCTTCCTTTAGGCCCTGTGTACCGCGAACTGCAGTAAAGTCAATATCAGTATTGTCTTTACCTGTAAGCCAGTCATTAGCAGTACGTAAAGCCGCTTCCATAACACCGCCGGTAGCACCGAAAATAACAGCAGCGCCTGTATCTTCGCCCAAGGGAGAGTCAAACTCTTCATCGGGTAACATATTAAACTGAATACCTGCGCGTTCAATCATTTTGCCAAGTTCGCGTGTAGTGATAGCAATATCAACATCAGGAACACCTGCAGCTGATTGATCTTCGCGACCAATTTCAAATTTCTTGGCAGTACAAGGCATAACAGAAACAGAAACGATATCCTTAGGATCAATGCCCATTTTTTCAGCATAGTAGGTCTTAAATACAGCACCTGCCATTTGCTGAGGAGATTTACAGGTTGAAAGATGCTTAATCATATCAGGATAGTAGTATTCGCAGAACTTAACCCAACCTGGTGAGCAAGAAGTAATCATCGGTAAAGTACCGCCATTATTGATGCGCTCTACTAATTCGTTTGCCTCTTCAACGATTGTAAGGTCAGCAGCAAAGTCGGTATCGAAAACTTTATCAAAGCCGAGTCTTCTAAGTGCTGCAACCATTTTACCTTCAACATTGGTGCCGATAGGATTGCCGAAGCATTCGCCCAAGGTAGCACGAACAGAAGGAGCAGTTTGAACAACAACATGTTTGCTTTGGTCAGCTAAAGCTTCCCAAATCTTATCGGTATCATCCTTTTCAACCAATGCACCTGTGGGGCATACTACGGTACACTGACCACAGGAAATACAAGGAACATTGGAAAGACCAACTTCAAACGGAGTGCCAATGCTGGTATCAATACCGCGGTTGTTAGCGCCGATAACGCCTACATACTGCTCGTTACAAGCAGCAACGCAACGACGGCAAAGAATACACTTATTATTATCTCTCACAAGATGCGGTGTACTGTTATCAAGCTCATACTCAGGTCTGAAACCACCGAATGTGCTTTCATCTACACCATAGTCAAGGCAAAGTTTTTGAAGCTCGCAGTTAGTAGAACGTGCGCAGGAAAGACACTTTTTCTCGTGAGTAGAGAGAATAAGCTCAAGAGTAGTTTTTCTAGCTTTTTGAATTTTTTCGGTATTTGTAAGAACTTCCATACCTTCACTTGCAGGATAAACGCAAGCGGTAACAATACGGAAACCTCTGCCTTCGTTTACTTCAACAACGCAGATACGGCAAGCGCCGATTTCGTTCTTTTCCTTCATATAGCAAAGGGTAGGAATTTCGATACCAGCTTTACGGGCAGCATCTAAAACAGTAGAGCCCTTAGGTACACTTACAGCAATACCGTTAATTTTAACATTTATCATATCCATTATTATAAGGCTCCTTTCTTATTGCTTAGAGATTGCTTTAAACTTACAGTTACCCATACAAACGCCGCACTTAACGCACTTATCAGCATCGATAGAGTAAGACGGAAGTTTGTGACCGGGAGCTATGTAATCAGTCTTCTGGATAGCGTTTACAGGACAGTTCTTAGCGCAAACACCACAACCGATACACTTATCCTGATCGATAACAAATGTAAGAAGATCTTTACATACGCCTGCAGGACACTTCTTATCAACAACGTGAGCTATATATTCATCACGGAAGAAGTTGAGTGTAGAAAGTACAGGGTTAGGAGCCGTCTGACCGAGACCGCAAAGTGAGTTCTGCTTAATGTAGTAGCAAAGCTCTTCAAGACGGTCAACGTCTTCGAGTGTTCCCTTACCTGAAGTAATCTTATCAAGCAATTCGAGAAGTCTCTTAGTACCAACACGGCAAGGAGTACACTTACCGCAGGATTCATCAACAGTAAATTCAAGGAAGAATTTAGCCATATCAACCATACAGTTATCTTCGTCCATAACGATAAGACCGCCTGAACCCATCATACAACCGATAGCGGTTAAGTTGTCATAGTCAACTTCGGTATCAATAAGGCGAGCAGGGATACATCCACCTGATGGACCACCTGTTTGAGCAGCCTTAAATTTTTTGCCATTAGGAATACCGCCACCAATTTCATCGATAATATGGCGAAGAGTTGTACCCATCGGAATTTCAACAAGACCTGTATGCTTAATCTTACCGCCTAATGCGAATACCTTGGTACCCTTAGATTTTTCGGTACCCATAGAAGCAAACCAATCAGCGCCGCGAAGAATAATCTGCGGAACATTTGCAAAGGTTTCAACATTGTTTTCAACGGTAGGCTTGCCAAAAAGACCTTTAACTGCCGGATAAGGCGGACGGGGTCTTGGCTCACCGCGGTTACCTTCGATAGAGGTCATAAGAGCAGTTTCTTCACCGCAAACGAATGCGCCTGCACCCAAACGGATGAATAAATCAAAGTCAAAGCCTGAGCCAAAGATATTTTTACCTAAAAGGCCGTATTCACGAGCTTGGTCGATAGCTTTCTGTAAACGCTTAACAGCGATAGGATACTCAGCACGAACATAAACATAACCAATGGTAGCACCGATAGCGTAACCGGCAATTGCCATAGCTTCTACTAAGCAATGAGGGTCACCCTCTAATACAGAACGGTCCATAAATGCACCTGGGTCACCTTCGTCGGCATTACAAACAACATATTTTTGGTCAGCCTTGTTAGGTGCGCATAAAGACCATTTAAAGCCTGTCGGGAAGCCACCGCCTCCACGTCCGCGAAGACCTGAATCAGAAATAACCTTAATTACATCTTCAGGCTTCATTTCGGTAAGAACCTTACCGAGCGCTGCATAACCGTCCATCGCGATATACTCGTCAATGTTTTCAGGGTCGATAACACCGCAGTTACGAAGAACCACACGGTTTTGAGATTTATAGAAAGCAGTATCGCCAAGAGCAACATGACCTTCTACCTTAGGAGCGTCCTTACCTGTATCGTTATAAACTAAGCGTTCAACAGGGCGTCCTTTCAAAAGGTGTTCTTCAACAATTTCCTTTACGTCGTCGGGAGTTACACGGCTGTAGAAGGTACCGTCAGGATAAACGATAACAACGGGACCTAATTCGCAAAGACCGAAGCAACCGGTCTGAACAAGTTTAACTTCTTCTTCAAGCTCACAAGCCTTTATGTTTTCTTGAAAAGCCTTTTGAATAGATGCACTACCAGAAGAAGTACAACCCGTACCGCCGCAAATTAACACATGTGCACGAATCATTTTTTTACCTCCAATATCTTAAAAGCTTAAGCTTTAATTACAAATTCAGTAACAACCTTGCCCTCTTTTAAGTGCTCTTTTGCTACTCTCTTTGCTTTTTCGGGATCCATTTTTACATAGGTTACCTTTTCTTTGCCTGCTTCGAAAACTTCTACAACAGGTTCATACTCGCAAATACCGATGCAACCTGTTTGTGATACTGTAACAGTATCGGTAAGACCGAGTGTGTTAACCTCTTCAACCAATGCATTAAGCACTGGTCTTGCACCTGCAGCAATACCGCAAGTAGCCATACCAACAACAACGCGTGTGTCGTTAGTGCCTTCGCGAAGAATAACCTTATTCTTCATTTTTTCTTTAATTGCTTGTAATTCAGCTAAAGATTTCATAGTGGATTTTCCTTTCTATCCTTTTTGGATTTCTGAATACTGTTCTTTTAAGCATTCTTCAATCCATTTAATTACTTCATAGGTATTCAATGGTACACCTTCAAGCACTTGACGAAGCTCTCGCGTGTCAAGTGATACTTCACCGTTTTCGAGTTTATGAAAAACGAAGAAATCGGTATCGGGATGACCTTGAATAATCGTTTTAACCGTTTCGACAATATCACCAAGCGGTGCACAGTCGATATGGTTTTTAAAGAATACAGCCTTAACGGTAGTACCGTGACTGTTAGGGTATTTATCAATGTGCTTTGAGAAAATCTCCAAGCTACCGCCTGTTTGCTCGGCGGCAAGCTTTAATAAAGGAAGTCCCATCCCCACCTTGCGAGTAGTACGAGTAGTATAAAATGGATTTAGCACCGTTTGTAAAACCTCGTCTGTCATACCGCAACCATTGTCCTTAATGGTGAGAGTTATGGTATCACCTAGTTCTTCAATTATTATTTCGGTTAAGGTAGCTCCCGCTTTAACCGAATTTTCGGTAATATCAAGAATGTTAAGTGATAATTCTTTCATAAAGTTTTCCTCAAAAGCTTAAAAAGATTTTGAACTGCGTTTTCATCATCGTCAGGCAGCAAAAAATAATTATCTTTTTCACTTATATCCCACAGATAGTGTGCATCACTGCTTACAACAAAATCACAACCAATATCAGAAAAGCTTGATGCTTTATCTTTATTGTGAAGCTCTGCAAACTTAAAGGGATGCTCAGGCGGAAGACCGCCTAAAACCGCCGTTACCGAGTTGGAATCACGGTCGATATGTGCGGGATAGCATACACCACCGTATTCATCTACTAATTGCGGCACCTCTTCAAACATAAGCGTTGTTGCATTTGAGAGTAAAAATTCATCATTACCCACAATATTATCGGCACTATCGCAAATTAATTGATTGCCGAAAATATCGGTACGGTTTTTAATTTTAATACGCCTATTTTCAATTTCTTCACCAAAAGCCAAAGCTTGTTCCAAGTTTTCAAAAAGGCATATAATATGAATTTCTTCTGCGGTTGTAAGCTCCATACCTGCAATTGGGATAATGCCGTGATTTTTAGCTGCCTCAAAAAAGTAGGGGCAATTTTTAATGGTATTATGGTCGGTAAGAGCCATAATTGAAAGACCGTTCAGTTCCCCCATACCCGCAATACTGTTTGGTGTTGAATCATCATCACCGCAGGGTGATAAGCAAGAATGAATATGCAAGTCGTAATAATACTTTTTCATATTACTTTACTTAAATATACAGCTGTATTATAAATATCCATATTGGTTGAAAGAATATTGATTTCTTTATCCATTGCGGTTTTAATAACTTCTTCTTCAAGCTTTACACTCTCTGCCAAAATAATGCAAGAAGTATCTGAAAGCGAAGCTACAGCTAATATATTTATATTTGACATAATAGTAACCCAGGCGTTATCGCTTTGTGCACGTCCCATAACCCAACTTAATAGGTCACCTACATAAACACCGTTTATTTCCCTATCGCCTTGCGGCAAGGTAATAGCAGTAAAAAGGTCACTGTTAGCTAAATCCTTAACCTTCATCCTTTACACCACGCAGTCTTATAAGACATTTTTCTATACTAGACTTCCCTTTAACAATATCTTCAGCAAGTGCGCGGCAGTTAGGAGCACCGCAAGAGCCACAGTCAATACCCGGTAGCGTTTCTTTTAGTTTTTGAATATCCGCCATCATACGCATAGACTCCGCCATACTTGCAGACAAGCGGGAAATCGGACGATAAGTCGGTAAATCATCAAATAAAAATTCACTTGGTAGATATTCGTCTTCTTCAGCATTAAAATGCTCCGAAACAGGCAGATATCTGCGCAAAGACCTTAAACGCGCTTTTGCTACAAACGGATTTTGAATTGTAAGCACACCGCCTACACAACCGCCTGTACAAGCATTAAGCTCTATAAAATCAAGCGGCGGAATATTACCGTTTTCCATTTGGTCTAGCACGCGCATTACGTTTTCTATGCCGTCAGCGGCAAGATAATTTTCATTAAAAATTGCGGTTGCTTCTCCGCCAGAAGACGCCCAGCTGATACCAATTATACCCGAATTAGAAAGCGGTTTCACATCACTGCCATATTTCATGACGCTAATAAGGTGGAAATATATATCACTGATTGATACTACTACATCTACCTTACTTTTATAATCAGCAAAGCCGTTGTTTACATAGCTTGCCTTTGCAGGACAGGGTGAAATAAAACATACACCGATATCTGAGTCTGAAAACTCAGGATGCTCCTGCTTTGCTTTCTCGCGAGCCAAATGAGCGGCAACCTCCATAGGTGGCAGCATATGTATTACATGGTCAAGTAAAGATGGAAAACGAAGTGCTATAAGCCTTGTTACAACAGGACAAGCCGAGCTGATTGCAGGCTTTGTAATGCCACTTGTTTTTAAGTATTTACGCGTATAGGCTGATACAAGCTCAGCGGCGGCAGAAACCTCAAATACATCGTCAAATCCTAATTTTAAAAGACCGTCTAATACATAGTCAACATCATCAAGATTGTCAAACTGACCGTAAAGCGTTGGAGCGGGTAACGCAATTTTCCATTTGAATTTATCCATTGAAGAAAGCGCACTGCATTTAGCCTTTTTAGCGCTGTTTGGGCAAAGACGAATACATTCGCCGCAGTCAATACATCTTTCTTCATTTATAACAGCGTGTCCATCCTTAATGCGAATTGCCTCTGTAGGACAATGCTTAAGACAGGTAGTGCAGCCGTTACATTTTTTTACATCCAAAAACACCGAATGTTTATATGTATTCATTTGTTATACCTGCCAAAAAGTTATTCAAAATTTACCTTCATAGTAATAGTTGTGCCTTCGCCCACCGTGGATTTAATATCCATATAGTCGGTGTAGCGTTTCATATTGGGAAGTCCCATACCTGCGCCGAAACCTAAAGAACGGATATTATCGGTAGCAGTAGAATAGCCCTCCTGCATAGCCTGTTTGATATTTTTAATACCAGGGCCTTTATCCGCAAGGATAATTTCAATACAGTCTTCATACACATTTACATCGGCGCTACCACCTCTGGCGTGTATCACCATATTGATTTCACCCTCATACATTGCAATAGAAACACGGCGTATTATTTCGGGAGAGATTCCTAACTGTCTTAAATTTTTTTTGCATATAAACGACGCATGACCTGCCGATTTAAAATCATCACCGTCTACTTCAAAATGAAAGTTTAAAACATCAGGCATCTTTAACTCTATTACTTACAAGACCGTTGCTAAATAAAATACCGCAGGCCTCGTACATTCTTTTAGTTGTAGTCAATAGAACTATACCGCTGTCTTTTGCTAACTCAATCATTTCGGCAGTAGGCACTTTAGAACGAACAAAAACAATGCAGTTCATATCCATCATTTCAGCTGTTCTTATAACCTGTGAGTTTACAAGACCTGTAAGCAATACTGCTTGGTCCTTCACAAAAGCCAACACATCACTCATCATATCACTTCCGCATGCGGAATATACATGACGGTTAAGCCCTTCTTCGTTACATACTACATCTGCTTCAAGTAAATCTTTAATCGCACTGATTTTCATTTTGTTTACCTTTCGGATTATTTAGAAAAACCGTATTTTTCCAAAATGCCGTCTACATCGTCAACGGTAAGACGACCATAAACCTCTTCATTAACAGTTAAAACAGGTGCTAAGCCGCATGCGCCGATGCAACGGCAAGCGGTAAGCGAAAATTTACCGTCAGCAGTACATTCATCAGAGCCAATGCCAAGGCGTTCGCTTAACTTGTTGAAAATATCGCCTGAGCCTTTAACATAGCAAGCAGTACCTAAACATACCGAAATGTTATACTCACCCTTAGGTGACAAGGAAAACTGTGCGTAGAATGTAGCAACACCGTAAACCTTTTCAAGCGGTACATCCATACCTTCGGCAATCTTTGACTGCACTTCCATTGGAAGATAGCCGTAAATGTCCTGTGCTTCTTGCATAACAGCCATCAAAAGACTTTTGTCATGCTTGCTTGCATTGATAACACTATCAAGCTTTGCTTCCTGTTCGGCAGTACCCTTAAAGGGTAAGTTACTGATTTTTTTGAGCATAAACTAAATCCTCCTTGTATAATCCGTTAGCGAGATTGTTAAAAATATAACATAGTCCCGCATACTAATTTATTATAACACAACAAATTTCATTTTACAATCAAAACTTATCATATTTTTTCTTTTTTTTACAAAAAATATTTATTATTGTAAGAACTGTTGAATTCGACAGCAAAATATTATATAATAAAACATATTTTTTAAGAGGTTTTTACTTATGAATTTATATAAACGGCTTATTTCAATAATAATTTCAATAATTATGTTGCTTTCACTCTCTGCCTGTGACAGTACGGATAGCGCTTACATTTATTTTTATTTGAACGCACAACCCGAAACAATAGACCCACAAACCGCCAAAAGTGACTCTGAGTTAATGCTTGTGCGTAATATTTTTGAAGGGCTGCTAATAAAAAATGAAAACGGCGAGATTGTATGCGGTGTTGCCGAAAGCTATAAAAAAGAAGGTCTTACTTACACCTTTAAGCTTCAAAAGAACCTTGTTTGGAGTAATGAATCTTCACTTACCGCACACGATTTTGTTTTTGCTTTTAAGCGCGCCGTAAATCCCAAAACCGAGTCTCCTTTTGTAAAACGGCTTTATGCAATTAAAAATGCCAAAGCAATAAATAAAGGCAAAAAAAGCCTTAATACACTTGGAGTAAAAGCATTAGATGCTCACACATTGCAAATCACATTATCACAAAATGATAAAAATTTTGAAGAAACACTCACCACAAGTATCGCAATGCCGTGTAATGAAAAATTTTTCAACACTACTGCGGGTAAATATGGCTTAGAAAACGACACCACCATTTCAAACGGAAGCTACCGCCTTGCAAAATGGAATCAGGAAATTTTTGGCATTCGTCTTTACCGCAACAAATTTTACAAAGGTAATTTTATCGCAAAAAATTCTGCTGTATTCTTTAGCATGAACGACCAGCAAACACCTCTTTTGGCACTCAAAGAAAACGACGCCGATATAGCCTTTATAAAATCAAGTGAAATTAAAGAAGCCAATCAAAACGGATTTAAAACCGATACTTACAATAATATAATTTGGTTTTTAACGGTAAGCGACGGATTTTCTAAGGACATAAGAAAATCGCTTATATCACTTGCAAACCCACAGGTATTCCAAAAAAATTTAACCTTCGGATACTATCAATCCAAAAGTATTTATCCCGATATAATAACCGAAAAAACTATAAAAAACGGTATGACAGGTTACAATGTAGAAAACTCAAAAAAACTTTTTGCAAGCGCTATTGAAAACCTTACCGATAAAAAATTCCCAACAAATGTAGTGCTTTACTATTATGACGATGGCATATCAAAAAATATTGTTACCGACATTGTAGGACATTGGCAAAATCAGCTTAGCGCTTTTGTCAATATTGAGTCGGTATCCACACCCGAAATTTTACATCCCCAGCTTAAAGACCAAACATACGCTTTAAGTATTTTCCCCGTTAATGCAAACAGTCAAAGCGTTTCTGAGTATCTTGAAAACTTTGGTATAAGCTATACCGACGAAGGTTTAGAAGATGTTCAAAAGAAGCTACTTAAATCCAAAAACATCACTCCCCTGTTCTCCCAAGACACTGTAATTGCTTACAACGAAGCATTAACTAATGTAACAGTAGACCACGGTAACGGCTGCATTGACTTTGCTTACATAATAAAAGAAAACTAAATGGTATACAAACAGGAACCGCCTTTTATGAGGCGGTTCCTGTTTGTGTATTAAATCTGTAATTGTCTGAATTTATAAAACGCGCCTTTTTTAGCAATAAGCTCATCATAAGTTCCAAACTCTACACATTTACCCTTGTCAATAACCGCAATTTTATCGGCATTTTTAATGGTAGAAAGTCTATGCGCTACTATAAAGGTTGTTTTATCCTTAGAAAGATTTTCAATAGCGGTTTGAATATGCTTTTCGGAAACCGTATCAAGCGCGCTTGTCGCCTCGTCGAAGATAATTACTTTAGGATTTCTAATAAGCGCGCGCGCTATTGAAATACGCTGACGCTGACCGCCCGAAAGGTTATATCCATGCTCACCAACGTATGTATCAAGACCGTTAGGAAGATTATCTATAACATCGCGAAGACAGGCTAAATCAATAATCTTTTGTAAAAATTCTTCGTTTGTATTAGGCAAACCGTAGGTGATATTTTCACGCACGGTACCCGAAAACAGTACGCTGTTTTGCGGCACAACCGCAATATGCTGACGGTAAGAATGTAAATCAATATCCTTAATGCTTACACCGTCTATTTTAAGTGTACCAAGCGTTGGGAAATAAAAGCCTGTAACAAGGTTTATTGCGGTGGATTTACCCGAACCCGATTCACCAACAAATGCAACCGTCTCGCCCGGATTTACTTTTAACGATAATCCGTTTAATATCGTATGGTCGTCATCATCATATTTAAAGCCTATGTCTTCAAATATATATTCACCGCGTAAATCCTTAAGTGTAATTTTATTTTCATTATTTTCCACCTGGTCGGATTTAAGTATTTCGGCAATTGAATTTATAGCTTCGGCGCCTGCTAAAATGGCGGGCAAAAAGCTTAAAACCGAGTTTGCATTATCAAGCAAACGTGAAAAATAGGTTTGATAAAGCGTTATATCGCCAATTTTTATATAGCCTTTATACGCCATAAAAACTATAAACAGCAAGCACAAAACGTTTATACACTGAACAACAAGCCAAACCGCCGTATTAAACTTACTGTTTGCATAGTCGATTTCATAGCCTGATTTAGCGGTGCGGTTAAGTAGATTAGACATTTTTTTAATTTCATAATCTTCAACCGAATGCGCTTTTGTAACGGGAATTAAATCCACCATATCAACCACTTTTGAAGTGGTTTTTTCCATTTCTATACGGTAAGCGCGGTTCTTTTCGCGCATACCCTTACGCAAGCTTGAGATTAAAACCAAGATAGGTACACAGCAAGCAAAGAAAACCAGTAACTGCCAACAACCCTTAACCAAAATAACGGTTATTATTGTCACCAGGTTAACTACAATATGGGTACCCCAACGGATAACGTGTATAATTGAAGCGCGGATTGAGTCAACGTCGCGCATAAGCTTTGACTGTATTTTACCCGACGGCATTTGCTTACTGAAAGCAATGTTAAGCCGTTGCAGCTTTCGTACTATTGAACCGCGCAGCTTTGCTTCAATTGAACGCGTTAAATAGTCAAGCCGCCTTTGGTATATCATTTGCAGCGGAAAGTTTATTGCAAGCAAGAATCCCGCAATTCCCGCATTAAGTATAATCAAATCAAATTTATTTGGCTGATTATCAACAAGCGCGTTAATAATGTTAGCCGTAGCAATAGGCAAAAACAGTAAAACGCTTAACTGCAGGGTACAAAAAATCACCGTAATAACAATATCCCTGTAATGACCTTTACAAAGATAAAAAACGTTTTTAAAAAACGAGCCATTTTCAGCCGACGATTTATGCCACCTTAAAAAGTCATCTTCAAAAACCGTTATGTTATAATCGGTGATGTTTTCAAAATTGGGTTTGTTTCTGACATTTTTCATAACATTTACCCCACTTTCAAGAGTGAAAGTTTATTCATTTGCTTTCATTATATCTGATAATAATAAAATGTCAACCCTAATTTTTGATTTTCATTCAAAATAAGCACCTTGAAATTTAAGGCTTTCAAGATGCTTATAACTTTAGTAGTTGTTATTTTAAAATTTACTTATATTCTTCTATTAACTCTTTAAAATAAGGTAAAGATTTTTCAATTTGCTCGGTGGAAACGCAGTAGCTTATTCTAACGTATCCTTCATAACCGAAGGAATCGCTTGGTACAAGCAATAGCTCGTACTTTTTAGCACGCTCGCAAAAAGCGTTTGCATCGGCTTCTGGTGACTTTATGAATAGATAAAACGCGCCATCGGGCTTTGCGGCGGTATAGCCGTACTCGGTTAGGTTATTATAAAGCAAATCGCGGTTTTTCTTATAAACCGAAATATCACTTGTAAGCTCTACACAGTCTTTAACAGTAAATTGTAATAGACTAGGCGCACAAACAAAGCCTAACGCTCTGCCCGCACCGCATACTGCGGCATAAACCTTATTACAGTTATCGATATTAGGTGACACAAAAATATAACCTATACGCTCGCCAGGCAAAGACAAGGATTTACTATAAGAATAACAAACCAAAGTGTTATCGTAGAAATTTGGTATGTAAGGCACATCTACACCGTAAGCTAATTCACGGTAAGGCTCATCACAAATAATAAATATTCGCTTTCCGTATTCCTGTTGTTTTTTATTCAAAAGGCTTGCCAATTCTTCAATGGTATCTTTTGAAAAAACTACACCTGTAGGATTATTTGGCGAGTTTACTATAATTGCCTTTGTATTAGGTGTGATAGCATTTTCAAGTGCCCCAAAATCAATTTGAAAATCACTTTCCCTGCACTTTGCAACCACTAATTTTGCGCCTGCCTTTTCCACAAAAACGCGGTATTCAGGGAAAAACGGAGCTAAAGCAATAACCTCGTCACCCTGATTACATATAGCATTAAGACTAATTGTAAGCGAAGCCGCCGCACCGCAGGTCATATAAATTAAATTAGCATCGGCACCAATTCCAAAACGGTGGGTTATACTGTCAGCAATGGTTTTTCTTACATCAGGTGCACCCTGTGCCGAAGTATAGCCGTGAAGCTTTACAGGGTCGGTTTCACTTAACAATTTTATCATTGCTTCGTTTACTTTGTGCGGTGCAGGAATACTAGGATTACCAAGGCTAAAATCGAATACATTTTCTGCGCCTATTTCGGCTCTTCTCTTATTACCGTATTCAAAAATTTCACGTATAACCGAACGGTTTTCGCCTAATTGCAACATTTTTTCATTTAACATAAAATAACTCCTACTCAATTTCCAATTCTTTAATAGAACGCATTTGATAATCAACATTTTTAAGCAACTCACTATTTTTAAGTGCTACTGCGGCGCCTCTTACAACGCTATGCGTAGGGTCGCTTAAATGATGTACCTCTATACCCAAATACTCACTTATTTTTTGTGGCATTCCTAAAAGCAACGAGCCGCCGCCTGCAAGATACATACCGTCCGCCATAATATCTGCAACTAAATCGGGGTCGGTTTTATTAAGCACTTCACGAATAGCATTGCATATTGTATCAATAGTATCCTTAATTGCTTCGTACACTTCGCTTGAAGTAATTTCAAAGCTTTCGGGCAGTCCCGTAAATACATTTCTACCCTTTGCAATTACCGCAATTTCAACATCACGCTCAACCGCGGTGCCAACCTTTACCTTAATAGACTCAGCTGTGAGCTGACCTATTTCAATATTAAATTCTTTTCTAACATAGCGTATAATCTGCGCATCAATATCAAATGAAGCAGTTTTAAAAGAGTTACAAACCGCAATATCACCCATAGATATTACAGCAACATCTGTAGTGCCTGCTCCTATATCCACAATAAGACTTCCGTGCGGACTTGAAAAATCAAGTCCTAAGCTAAAAGCTATTGCCAAAGGGCTTTCTATAACGGTAATATTTCTGCCCCCTGCCGACTCTAAAACATTAGAAAGTGAGTGATGCTGCAATTCGGTAAGTCCTGCAGGCAGTGTTGCCATAATACGCGGACGCAAAATTTTATTACCGAAAGCTGTAGTCATATATTCCTTAAGCATATATTCGGCTAAATCATAATCCGAAATAACACCGTGCTCAATAGGAAAAACGGTTTGCATACTCTCGGGTGTTCTGCCTATTGTCTGCTTAGCATTTTCACCTGTGTATACAACTTCCCAGCTGTCACTGTCTACAGTAACAACATTCGGCACTTCCAATACTACTTTAGAGCTTGAAAAAATTACGGTTTTAGAAGAACCTAAATCTATTCCTATATCAACTGCCATTCATCTTTTTCCTTTCCTTAGGTTTTGTTAAAAGACCTGTTACACAGTAAACATCATTAGCGCCCGCCAACAATAACTGCTTCGCACATTCGTCTATCGTGGCACCTGTGGTCTTGATATCGTCAACAAGCAAAATTGTTTTGCCTGTCACCTTTTTATTAAAAGAGTATATTCCCTTAACATTTTTAAAACGCTCTTTTAGTGACATATTATGTTGTTGCTCAGGCTTATGCTTTGCTACAAGTACATCTTTATATAACTTAATACCAAGTATTTTAGAAAGCCCTTTCGCCAATTCCTCCGACTGATTAAAACCGCGCTTTAGCTTTTTGATAGTAGACATAGGTACATATACTATGCCGTCAAAGCAGATATCAAAATAAGTATTTTTTATAGCTTTTGCCATTTCATAAGCGAAAAAGCGTGAGCAAAACGAGAGCTTATTAAACTTGAAACGGTACATAGCGGCTTTTGCTATATCACCACTGTAAAAAGGCGCTGTCACACCACTGAAATGAAAAACGCGGTTTTTACATTCACATAACTTTTTAGGAAGACCGCAACGCTTGCAAGCCTTAAAATAATCCATACGCTCTATTTTGCCATAGCAGTAATCACATAAAAATTCGTCACGGTTTATAATACTGCCGCAAGCTATACATTTATTTGGAAACAGAGCATTAATTATAACATCAAAAACTTTCATCAATCAGATTTTCCTTTAAAAACGCGCTAAGCAAGGTATATCTTAAAGTTTTGCGGTTATTTTCTGCCATTTTATCCCAAACCGCTTTACTGCCCACCAAAACGAGTAATTCTTTTGCCCTTGTTACAGCAGTATAAAGTAAATTGCGGTACATAAGCTTTGACGGAACATCAAAAAGAGGCACTATTACGCAAGGATATTCACTACCCTGACTTTTATGAACCGTCACCGCATAAGCGAGCTCTAGCTGATTAAAATCCTCATTAAAATATGTAACAACGCGGTCTTCAAACCTTACTTTCATTATGCCTGCACGGTTATCGATTTCGGTAATGCAACCCATATCGCCGTTAAATGCACCTCTGCCGTAGGTACCGTCATCCTTTTTATACTCAATATCATAGTTGTTTTTAATCTGCATAACCTTATCGCCAATGCGAAAATAAACACCCTTATATGCTAACTGCGGACTGTTTTTAACGCGCGGATTAAGTTGTTCTTGCAGCAAATTATTAAGATTATTAGCGCCTGTATCAAGTAGCCGCGAAGGGCAAAGCACCTGAATATCGGTAATAGGGTCAAAGTTATATGCCGTAGGTAAGCGTTCTGTCACAAGGGAAAGCACCGTTTCCACCGCGGAGTATTTATCTTGCCGTTCTAAAAAGAAGCAATCGGATTTTTTATTATTAAAATCCGCCTTTTGACCGTTGATAATGGCATGAGCATTACGGACAATCATACTCTCGTTTGCTTGACGGAATACCTTTTTAAGCTTAATTGAAGGAAAAATATTCGCTGCTAAAATATCACCCAAAACATTGCCTGCGCCTATGCTTGGCAACTGGTCAGAGTCACCCACCAAAATTATTCTGCAGTTAAGCCGCAAAGCCTTTAAAAGATTTTCAAACAATATTGCATCTATCATGGATGCTTCGTCTATTATTATAACATCACAGTCAAGAGGATTTTTTTCGTTACGGCAAAACTGTTGCTTGTCCCCTTCTACCCACTCAACCTCTAAAAGTCTGTGAATAGTTTTGGCTTCCCTACCCGTAAGCTCAGTCATACGCTTTGCCGCTCTTCCTGTAGGAGCCGCAAGCTCTATTATCATATCCCTGCTTTGAAAAAGCTTAATTATAGCATTTAAGGTAGTGGTTTTACCCGTTCCCGGACCGCCAGTGAGCACCAAAATACCGTTTTTAAAGGTTTCTGAAATAGCTTGCCGCTGAAGCGCTTCAAACCTAATACCAAGGCTATTTTCAGCTGCTTTAATTTCAAGCTCGTCCACCGCTATTTTAGAATTTATAAAATCCTTAACCGAAATAAGCCGTGCGGCTATATACTGCTCAGCATTAAAGTATGACGGTATAGACAAATATTCTACTCCGTCAATTTCTTTACTGCAAAGCGAAAATGTTGCTAATAAATTATCGCAGCAAGCTTCTACTACCGATTCATTACAGCCTAAAAGATTGCAAGCTACGGGCACAAATTTGTTACGCGGAAGGCAGGTGTGCCCATTATATAAATTTTTGCGCAAAACATATTCAATGCCTGCACTTATACGGGTTTCGCTCGACATATCAAAGCCGAAATCGTTAGCTATATCTTCGACAAGAGGGAAACCGAAATCAATACCATCTTGACAAAGTAAATATGGGTTTGCCTTTATGCTCTCTATAGACTTTTGACCGTATCTTTTATAAATTGGAACGCACCTGTCGGGTGTAATATTAAATTTTGAAAGCATTAGCATTATATCGCGAATACCGTACTGCTTGGCATATTCTTCACCTATTGCCATAGCCTTATTCAGCGAAATGCCTTTAATACTAGCGAGTGACTCGGGACTATTTTGTATAATATCTAAGCTTTGCTCGCCAAACTTTTCAACAATGCGCCCTGCAGTTGAAGGACCAACCCCCTTAATAGCGCCCGAAGACAAATACTTTAAAATTGCCGCCGAGTTTTTAGGTGGCTTTTTATCAAAGCTTTCCACCTTGAACTGTTCACCATAGGTTTGATGAACAATAAATTCACCCGTAAAATCAGCACAGTCACCTTCATTCAAAAAAGGCATTGTGCCAACTCCTATAAACTCTTCAGTTCCGTTTTTAAGCACTGCTACAGTATAATAATTTGACTCGTTACGAAAGGTAATTTTTACAACTTCGGCATTGATGGTTTCCATTACTTTACCTTCCTTTCAAATTTCTATACCGTATTTTTCACATATTTTTTGACAGCGCTTGTAAACATCATAGCTTAAATCCTTACAGTTAAAGCAAATAGAATCGGCAAATCGTTTACCGTACCAAAAAAACTGCTCGCAAGCATATAAAGTTTGATTTTCGGCAGTATCATTAGAAAGCTTTACAATAAGGGTTGAATTTATTTTAGCTTTTGGAAAAACAATGTGAAGCTTTATTATATGTAAAAATTCACTAAACCCGAAAACCGCAAAAATCAATAAACCTAATAAACAAAAAATTTCCATCAAATCACCCCTATAATATGATACGCAAAGGAGTGAAATTTGACAGTATATTCAAAAAACTGCCCAACTCCCCTTAGAGAAGTTGGGCGTTGGCCCTATTATTTTTTCCTAACAGTAACGCTTGTATCGTAACTGCCTAAGCCCCAAATATTGTTATTTTCCTTGAAGCCTAACAGAACCTGTACAGTGTGTTCACCTGATTTTTTATTGGCAAGATCAACCACGGAGTAAACTTCTTTCTCTTTAAGACTGTAAACTGCACTTCTGGGGCCGAAAACAACCACATTCTTTATTTTATATCCCGAAGCTTTAAGGTCTTTATTCAAGTTTTTAAACAAAAACTTTGAAACATCTATCTTGCGAGAAATATAGTTCGAAACATTAAATTCAACCGTAAAATGCTCAATATTATCGAGCAAACGAACACCGTCGGGTAACTCAGGTGAAACATCGAAGCTATTGTTTTGCCTGTCAACCTTAGAAATATCTATTGGAGAAAGGCTTATATTTTTAATTTTATCCACCGTTTCAGGAGTGCCGATAACGGTAACCGTTTTAGTGTTAATCTTATAGGATAATGTTGAAGTTTTAAAACCTTCGGGCAAATTTGAAAATGCCACCTTGACCGAAACAGTTTTCTTTTTAGAGATAGGAACCGTAACCTTAACCTTTGTAGCACTTAGAGTTAAGTACTCCGTTGAAACCGCTTTATTATTTTTATCAAAAAGCTTTATAGCGGCATCAAAGGTTTGACTGGCTGAAAGGGTTTTATTCACTTTAGTGTAAGCTACAACCGAATCAATCTTATTAAGTACCGTACGCGGTCCTGTAATGGTTATAGTATCACTTTCGGCGCCGCTAACAACACTATTTTCTGCAATAAGGCCTTCACTTGCAGTAACACCCTCAGCCACAGCTTTAACAGTAAATTCCTTAGTGTCTATATAATCGAAAGACACTTTAACTGTAGACGGAACAACCTTTAATACCTCATAGCCCTTATTAGTATCAACAGGTAACGCAACAACCTCTAAATCATATTCACCGGGGGCATCAACCGAAGCCGCAGAAGCGTAAACATTAAAGTTTTCACTTTTTAAGGAGCTTATAAGATATGTCGGTCCGCGCGCAATTACAGTAAATTTTTGAGAAGAAATATCGCCAATCATGCTCATACCATTTTGAGAAACCATAGTATTATCAAGATTAACGCTTACGGTCATATCGGCAAAGCTACGGTCGATAATCGGGTTTTCCTTAGTTACAATAACAAGCCAAATAGCAAAAGCTAAAAGTATAGAAAACGGAATGGTAAAACGCCTATTATTAAGTAATTTTCTTAAAGAAAAGAAAGAAATAAATTTAGATATTTTAGCCATCATTCATCCGTCCTTTCTTTATCTTCTATATTTTCAATCGTGCCGTCATCATTTATTTTACGCTTTTTAAATGGATTAATATTTTTAATTATTGAAACAAAGGTATTTTGTTTTTCAGTATTTTCATCAGCAATTAAAAGACGGCGAAGCTCAGCAATTGCAGTAACCGAATTATAATTGCGTGTAATTTTACCGCCGACAACGATTGAAATAATACCTGTTTCTTCCGAAACTACAAGCACTACCGCATCCGAGTTTTCACTCATACCGATAGCAGCTCTGTGACGGGTACCAAGCTGAGAACTTAAGGTATCGTTTTGAGTGAGCGGTAAAATACAACCTGCCGCCAAAACCCTACCGTTGCGGATAATCATAGCGCCGTCATGCAATGGGGATTTTGGGAAAAATATATTATTTACAATAGAAACCGAAACTGCAGCATCAATATGTGTGCCTGTATTCACTATTTCGCCAAGTTGAGTTGTGCGTTCAAAAACTATAAGCGCACCAATTCTTTTTTCAGACATAAAGCCTGCGGCTTTACCGATTTTATCTATACTTTCAGAAATTACGCTTTCACCATCGTCAAAAAAGCGGTCACGCGAAAACTTAGTTTTACCAACGTTTTCAAGTATTCTTCTAAGCTCGGGTTGGAAAATAATAACCGCAGCCAAGAGCACAGAATTCATTACCTTAGAAAGCATCCACTGAACTGTTGCAAGATTCCACCAATCAGCTATAGCATAAACAACAAAAAGAACAACGATACCCTTTACAAGCTGACCTGCTCTTGATTCGCGCAAAAAGCTTATTGCCTTGTAAATGATATAGGCAATGATTAGTATATCCAAAATATCAAACACGCGGATGTGGGAAACCGCGTAAATTATTTGATTTAAGGTAGCATAAATCGCATTAAAAACTCCACTCACTTTAAATGCCTTCCATTTCATTAAACTATATATATTTTATATTATATAAACCCTTACAGTTATTGTAACACACTTTAAAGCGTCATTCAATAACTTTTTTGTAATTTATTTATTTTTTTGTCACTTAAAATTGCACAAAACCTTTCAATCTCCTGTTTATTATTGAAAACACCGAAACTAACTCTGCAAGCGCCGTTTTTATCAGTATTAACAGCTTGATGAGCTGTGGGTGCGCAATGCAGTCCCGAACGCACTGCAACACCGTTGGAATTTAAAAATTCTGCCAAATGATAACTATCAATACCCTTTAAATTAAAAGGCAAAACAGCCACATTTTCGTTAAAGATGGGCGGTTTTGTATAAAGCAGTATATTGTCCATTTGCAAAAGCCTTTTATAAAGCATTTCTAAAAGCGAAAATTCGTGCTTGTATATTTTTTCTAATGTCAATTTTTCCACAAAATCAATACCCGCACCGACACCCATAATAGCAGGCACATTAACCGTTCCGCTTTCAAAACCTTCGGGGATATCCAAGGGCTGTAAAAAATCGTAAGAATCAGTACCTGTTCCGCCTTCTATAATGGTATTTTTAAGCGGTTTTCTGCAAATCAAAATACCTATTCCCATAGGAGCGTAAAGACCTTTATGCGGTGCAATACACAAAAAATCTATATTATCTCTTTGCATATTTACAGGCAACACACCCGCAATTTGCGCGCCGTCTACACCAAATAAAATTCCTCTTTTTTTACAAATTTCGCCTATTTCCCTAAAAGGCAAAATTTTTCCTGTTACATTTGAAGCACCGCTAACAAAGACAAGCTTTGTATTAGGTTTTATAGCATTTTTAAAATTTTCTACCGTGTTTTCAAGATTCTCTTCAACCTTGGCTACAGTACAGGAAATTTTGCTTTTTTTTAGTGGCCGCATAACCGAATTATGTTCAAAATTTGAAACTACAATATGCTCGCCAATAGTCACACCACCCTTTATAACACAGTTTATTGCGTGGGTGCAGTTTTGCGTAAATACAACATTTTCAGGACCATCTGCACCAAAAAATTTTGCTATTTTACTTCTAACACCGTATATTGCATCAGCGGTTTTTAAAGATAAATCGTGACCGCTTCTACCTGGATTTGCCGATAAATTTTTAAGTGCATAATTCACTGCATTTATAACACTATCAGGCTTTTTGCCGCTTGTTGCAGCATTGTCAAAATAAATCATATTTTCCCTCCGAAAAATAGGCATCCCGTCTTAACCGAGATGCCATAAAGTTAATATTCTTCACTGATTTCGAGAATTTTCACGCCGTTTTGCCTAAGAAGTGACTCAGCGGCTTGAATATCCCCTTCAAAAATTATTGCATAGCCGCAGCCGTGTACCTTTTCACCCGATTTACGCTCAATTTTTGCTTTATATCTTTTTTTTCGCAATAAATCCCTGCCTTTTATAGCATAGGTGACAGTACCGGTTGCTATAACATATCTTTTCATTTTAGTTCACTCCGTTATTCCATACTATGCAAAACTTATTAAACTGACAACCCTTCCTTCATTTCACTTTTGTAGTATTGCACAGTAACAATAAGAATAACAGGAAATAAAATTAATCCCCAAAAGCCTAAAATCTTTAGCCCTAAAAACATTGCCATAAGGGTAAAAAGCGAGTTGACGCCCACCTGCATACCGATGATTTTCGGCTCTAAAAAATTTCGCACCAAAACAATTATTATATATAAAACCGCAATGCCTATTCCTAACTGTAAATTATCTAAAAGCACGCTTACAATTGCCCAAGGCAGTAGAACCGTACCTGTTCCCAAAACGGGTAAAAGATCTACAACCGAAATAAGTACCGCTAATAAAAACGGTCTGTTTACGCCAAGTATCAAAAACCCTAAGTAAATTTCCACACAGGTAATAAGCGACAAAAAGGCATAGCCTTTTAAAATTTTAAATACACTGCCTACAAGAATATTTTTAATTTTTATCCCTTTTTGTGATACTTTCTCGCCTAAAACCGCCTTTACAAACCTTTTTAGCTGTAAAAAATCCTTAGAAATATAGCAAGACGCTACAAGAGTTACAATTCCGCTAATGAAAAGTAACGGCAGTTTCTTTATAAAACTGCTTACTCCTTTAGTAATCGTGCCGCCTAGGGAAAGTATAAATTTTTCTACAGTTTCGCCTAAAAAATCATCGGTAGAAATTCGCAATTCTTCGGGAAGATATTCAAAAACATTTGCATACCTATCCCCTATTTTTATAATAACGGCTTGCGCCTTTTCAAAAAAGTTTGGCAAATATTCAGTGAAATCTATCGCTAAAACAATCACTCTGTATGCTAAAAAGCAAACAAGCGTGCCTGCTAAAATATAAAGCAACAATGCAAGTATTACCGACCATGCTCCTTGTGAAAGCCTTATTTTTTTGCCAATTTTATTTGCTAATGGTTGCACTGCAAAGGCTATAACCGCGCCAATTACAAAGGGAAATAAAAATTTTATGAGCAAAAAATACACCGCAAGCACTATTAAGAAAAGAGTTATGGTGTAAAAAACATTGATTAAAAACTCTTTTTTTGGATTTCGTTCCAAAGATATCACCCATTTTAAAAAATTTTTATACAGCAGTGCTAAATATATTAAATTACTTGATTTTTCCAACTTAATTTAATATAATAGTATATTATATATTATTTTCACTATGTTTAATAATTATTGCAGGAGATTAAAATGATTGATGTTGCTATTATGGGTCACGGTGTTGTAGGTTCAGGCGTTGCCGAAATTTTAATAAACCACAACGACCGTATCTCAGGGCGAGTTAAAGCGCCTGTAAATTTAAAATACATTTTAGATTTAAGGGATTTTAAGGGCCTTACTTACAGTGAAAAATTTATTAAGGATTTTAATATAATCCTAAATGATAAAGATGTTAGGGTTGTTGCCGAAGTTATGGGTGGTGTTAACCCAGCCTACGATTTTGTAAAAAAATGTTTACAAAGCGGCAAAAGCGTGGTTACTTCCAATAAAGAGCTTGTGGCTTCCAAAGGTGCCGAGCTTATAAAAATTGCTGAAGACAACAATGTGAATTTTCTTTTTGAAGCGAGTGTAGGCGGCGGTATTCCCATACTTCGCCCAATGGTTCAATGTATGGCTGCCAACGACATTGACGAAATTTGGGGAATACTAAACGGAACCACTAACTACATCTTAAATAAAATGATAGTGGATAATATGGATTTTGATTCCGCTTTAAAGCTAGCTCAAAATTTAGGCTTTGCAGAAAAGGACCCCACTGCCGATATTGAAGGTCACGATGCTTGCCGCAAGGTTTGCATTTTAGCTGCTTTAGCTTTTAATAAGCATCTTTATCCCAATCAGGTTAAAACAGAAGGTATTACAAATATTACATCAGAAGATATTGAATACGCTGATAGCTTCGGCGCGGTTATAAAGCTTATCGGCCATGCTAAAAAGCTTCCTAACGGTAAAATTACCGCTTCGGTATCCCCCACACTTGTAGCTAAAGACTGCATACTCTCAAGCGTAAACGGAGTATTTAATGCGGTTATGCTTAACGGTGACCAAACAGGCGAAGTGGTCTTTTACGGCAAGGGCGCCGGCAAGGAAGCGACCGCAAGCGCGGTTGTAGCCGATATTATGGACTGCATTAAGCATCTAAACGCCCGAAAATATCTATCTTGGGAAGACGGCGACAACGATTATGTTGATATGGCTTACGACCCTGAAACCCGTCTTTATGTACTCATTAAATCAGACGACTTTGAAAGCTTAAAAGCTCAGTTTAATAAAATTTTCGGTAATAATACTACAAATATTAAAAATGCCGAAAAAGGCGAAATTGCTTTCATCACAGAAAAATCAAAGCAAAGCTTGGTAGAACAAAAGCTTTCGCTTTTCAAAAACGGAATTTCTGTAAAAACACTTAATACAATGCTCTAATCGGAGGTATTACAATGGCATTAATAGTTAAAAAGTTCGGCGGCTCTTCAGTAGCTGACGCAAAAAAGGTTTTCAATGTTGCCAACCTTATTGTAGAAGACTACAAAAAAGGCAACGATGTTATCGTTGTGGTATCTGCTCAAGGTGATACTACTGACGACCTTATTGAAAAGGCAAAGGAAATAAACCCCAAAAACCCATCCAAGCGTGAAATGGATATGCTACTCTCTGCCGGCGAACAGATTTCAATTGCACTGTTATCCATGGCAATTGAGACTATGGGTTGCCCCGTAATTTCGCTTTTAGGCTGGCAAGCAGGCTTTAATACCGACTCTCACCACTCGGTAGCGCGTATTAAAAACATTAACGCTGAGCGCCTTAAAAACGAAATTGAAAAGAAGAAAATTGTTATTGTTGCTGGCTTCCAAGGCATTAACAAATATGATGATATTACAACCTTGGGCCGTGGCGGTTCTGATACAAGCGCTGTTGCTATTGCCGCCGCTTTAAAGGCAGACCTTTGCCAAATTTATACCGACGTTGATGGTGTTTATACCGCCGACCCACGCAAAGTTAAAACCGCCAAAAAGATGGATGAAATCTGCTACGACGAAATGTTAGAGCTTGCCACCTTGGGTGCTCAAGTTTTAAATAACCGTTCGGTAGAAATGGCTAAAAAATATAATGTAGAGCTTGAAGTTCGTTCAAGTCTTGAGCCAAGTAAATCAGGCACAATTGTAAAGGAGATTGTTAAAATGGAAAAAACTTTAATTAAGGGCGTTGCAAAGGATAACAATGTTGCAAGTATCTCGATAGTAGAATTAGAAGATAAGCCAGGTATCGCTTTCAAGATTTTCAATAAACTGGCACAGGCAAAAATCAATGTAGATATTATTTTGCAGTCAATCGGCCGTAACAACACAAAGGACATCACCTTTACCGTATCTCAGGATAACCGCGCCGATGCCGTAGCAGTTATTGAAAGTCTTAAAGACAGCCTTAATTTTAAAGAAGTTACTTTTGATGAAAATGTTTCTAAGGTATCTATTGTAGGCGCAGGTATGGAAAGCAATCCAGGTGTTGCCGCAAAAATGTTTGAAGCACTTTTTGATGCAGGCATTAATATCCGTATGATTTCTACAAGTGAAATTAAGGTTTCTGTTCTTATTGACGAAAGCCAAGCAGACGCAGCAGTTATAGCCGTTCACGACAAATTTATAATATAAAGGAGATTGCTTTTTTGGAGAAAGACGCATTAGCAGCAGGTGTTTCGGAAGTAGGTGGACTTTTTACCACTGCCGAAATACGAGTTTTAATTTGTTATATTTTTTCTTCTATAAATGCCGCTGTACCAGGTAACCTTTTAGCAAACACCCTACATTATGAGGGGATTGCTAACTGCTTTGAGGTAAACGATTCTATAGATTACCTTTGCAAAAACGGTCAACTAAAGCAAGTAAATGCGGAAGAGGACACCTATATCATTACTGAAAGCGGAAAAGATATTGCTAATACGCTTAAAACCACCCTTTCAATTGTTGTAAAAGAAAGGGCTTATAACGCTGCGCTTAAAATGTATTCGCGTTTTAAAAACACCAAAGAAACAGATATTAAAATTTCACGCGAAAATAATAAAACCTTTATTACCTGTTCCGCTATAGACGACGATACACCCTTTATGAGCATAAAGCTTATGGTATCTGATGAAGAACACGCAATCCATATTAAAGAAAAGTTTTTAAGCAACCCAAATGAAATTTATTCAACAGTTATTGATTTATTGACAAAGTAAAAAAATGGCTTCGAAAGAAGCCATTTTTTTATGTATTTTATTAAATTATATATAACCTACATCCATTTTTACTTCTTCGGATATAGCATTATCGCTACCGTAAAATGATTCATAAACCGCTTCGGCAATATCGTTTCTTGCATTACCCCATGCCGAGTTTGATAAAAATATTATATCAAAATCATCCTCAGGAAGTTGTATATGCAGTGTTCTAAAGCCATCCCAACCGCCGTTATGTGTAATTCGCTTTTTATTATGCCAAGTACTGACAGTACAACCCATACCCATAGAGTTAAGCTGGGAAGGCGTTAAAACCTCCTCCCAAGTTTCCGCTTTTAGTAGTAATCTATGCTTGATAGCTTTATTTAAGCAGTAAACATCTTGTACCGTACCGATAATATCGCCTGCACCATATGCCCAATTAAGTATTCTATCTATAGGGGTTATTTTTTTATCGGCAGTTAATTCGTAACCTGTTACGCGATTATCTACCTTCAAGTTTTCGTTGTCAACCATTGCGGTTTGCATTCCAAGAGGCTCAAAAACTTCGCTTTTCATATATTCGGTATAACTCATACCCGAAACATTTTCTATAATCAAAGCAGGAATGATAAAGTTTATATTTGCATACATTCCTTTTGTTCCAGGTTCAAACACCATTGGATAATTAGTTAGCTCTTTTAAATGGTCACGCAACTCATACGAAAGACCCGTCTTATATTTTTGCTCAAACTTTGCTGTTTGCATAAAATCAGGCAACCCGCTTATGTGGTGAAGTAATTGCCGAATAGTTACCCTACTATCAAACCCTTCTGCTTCCGGTAAATATTTAGACGGATGCGCATCAATATCAACAAGATTTTTATCCTTTAGTTTTAGAAGACCTATAGTGCAAAAAGGCTTTGAAAGAGAGTATAACGAAAATACCGAGTCTTTTGAAAATGGTAACTCTTTTTCAATATTAGCAAAACCTATGTATTTTTCATATAAGATTTTATCTTTATATGTAATTCTAAGAATTCCCGAATTTTTATTTCGGTTATAATATTCATTTAAAAAGCCATCAAGCCTTTCAAAAGCAATTTTATTCAAGTTTATACTCTCCTTTAAGTTTAATATTAAGTTTAGTATAGCATAACAAATAAGCTATTTCAAGTTTAAAAACCGTACTCATGCGAGTACGGTTTTTTACGTTAACAAATAACTTTATGATATTTTTAAAACCTTATTTACATTATTGCCATACATAGCTACAGTTGCTGTATTGTAATCTACCTTAACTTTAATTCCGTTTGAATAAGCAATTTCAAAAACTTTATCTGCAATTTCATTATGACTTTCCATAAAAGCAAATCTTACATCCTTAAGCCAATTATAGTCATCATACATAAGCTTAATTTTAGATACAGAATCTTTCATTTCTTCATCAGTATCACAACGGATATCCTCTCTACCCATCCAGTCTTTACCGTTTGCAAAATTAGCATAAACACAAACGAGCGGTCTTCCACCGTATTCAAAATACCTTAAGCGGTTTTCAATGCCTTTTGCCGCATAGTTTAAGGTATATGTACCGGGATTATAAAGAATAATACCGTGAAAAACAAGTTGCCAAAATGGTATTGGTCTATCGCAAATTTCGGGCAAGCCGTCACCTGAAAGGAAGAATGATGTATACAAAGCAAAGTCAAGTACAGATGCTGCATAATCATATCCTGCTTCGGATGATATGCCGCCAAAAATCTCTTTCGATTCTTGCATAAGCTTATTATACCACTCTGCCGACTCCTTACGGGTAAGGGGATGGTTTTTATCGTGACACTCTAACAATGAAAGAATAGTTATAACATCAATATAATGAATACCCTGGAAGCCTAATTCCTTTAATTTAGTTAAATGCTCGTTAGCAAATAACTCGTAATAACGCTTAGGACATATTTTATGTGCTCTGCCGCTTGACCATATATCCATTTTGTGCAAGCTGCCGTCATTATTCTTCAAAAGGTATTCTTCGTCCCATTGTTCAGATACAGTATATGCATCAGAAGCGTTATCGTGACCGACGATGTTGTACCCGTAAGACTTCACCTTTTTGATAAGAGCTTTAAGTTTTTCTTCACCGCCAAGTAAATGCTCTACAGGGAAAATTTGCGGATATCTGCCGTCGTGTCCCATACGGCTCCAACCAACAAGACAAAATTCTGCCGCATCTATTCCCTGTTTTACAAACTCGCCCGCTAGCTGAGCAGTTCTGTCAAAATCACATGCAACATGCATTTCGGGTTCGGTTTCAAGATACTGATTTTCCACTTCACTAGGGGCTGGCTTCCAGCCTTGCCGAACACGTACTGCTATACTTTCGGCGGCACTAGCAAGTCTTTCATCCTTTTTAACCCTTTCTTTTAAAGGAATACAACCGTAACGCTCTAACTGAACTTTTCTATAAAGTCTTGCCATTTCGGAATAATCGCCATTTTGTAGGTTATAATATTCAACTACAATATCTTCGTACGGCGGGAAACCATCCAGCATAAAGCGCGGATATGCATAATACACGCCATTTTTTACACCTGCCACAACGGCATAATACTCCCTACAGCCTGTAACTATTCCTAATATTCCGCCTTTTTCTTTTTTATAGCCATAACAACAGATATGAGAAAAATTGGTTGCGTGCTCGGTATCATTTCTTTCCTTAAAATATGTGGCACATACACCCTGTTCACAGTTTAAGGGCAATACAAAATAGCCCTTATCACCTGTATTTGCAACAAAATAATCATAAAGAAAATCAACATATTTGATATTAGCGGGAACTTTTTCTTTTGGTAATTTGATTGTGGTTTTTTCGCCATCTATTGTGATTTCTGGTTGCAATTCTATTGTAGAATTATCATTATTTACTATTCTTATATTCATAAAACAAACCCCTATATGAATAATTTGCTAAAAGATTTTTATTTAAAATCTTCAATATTGAATTTCCATTCTTCCCTTGTTCTGAAAGGACGGTTAAACTTTTTATTTAAAACACCCTTTTCTTCAAGGTGGATATAACAAGCCGTATCACAAGCTCTGCCACAAATTGAGCATTGGTATGCGTGCTGTGCAGGTGGATAGAAGAAAATGTCATCAAGAATTTTCTTAGCGGTTTCGGGTGTAACCTTTGCTTCACCTGCAATTATCTCAAGTCTGTTATCAAAACTTACGAACGCTTCAGGCGGCATAAACGGGTTTTTAGTTCCGTTTGCACCATTATAATAAATGGCGCATTGCCATGGGTCAACTTCCCCTTTTTCACTAATAGCGTTACCGGGGCAAGCCTTAACACATTTACCGCAATTATCACAAAGATGCGCTTTCTTCACTTCGTCAGGCTCAATTTCCAAATCAGTTAAAATGAAGCAATACCTAACCATAGGACCAAAAGCATCAGTTAAAACAGCACCTGAAAGACCTTTTTCACCAATACCGCATTTAACTGCTGCATCTGAGAAATTCATTTGATTTTCAGCAGTTTTATTTCTGTAAATAGCATCATAAGCCACTTCGGGATTGGTACTGTTTTCTTCTGCCATTATTTGTTGGTGGCGACGCTGCGGAACAGCAATATAGCCCTTACTTTCGATAAGGTTTGCAACCCTTAACTGTGCCATTGGCATTATGGTTTCTTCCATATTTTCTACTGCCATAGTGGTGTATTGGTAATATGTAGTTCCTTCTTCGGTACCTCTGTAAGTACCTCTTAAAACTCTGAAAGCAAGAGCAATAACAGTTTTAGTAGCAGGATAAATTTTAAAAATGGGGTCATTTTTATCGAAGCTATCAGCACTTGCAAATCCAACTATATCCGCAAGATTATCTTTAGCAATTTTAATAATTTCCTGTTTCATTACTTTAACTCCCCTTTCAAATGCTTAAAGCAAGCAACATCACATTTTTTACCGCAAAGACAGGGCGCATAACCCCACTGTGTATTAGGTAAGAAATCCATTTCTTTGTAAATTTCTCTTGCACTCTCGGCATCAAAACGCTTTTGACCGTTAAGTATTGCCTCGCGTTCGGGATTATCCTTTAAAAATTCATCCGTAATAAAGGGATTGGATTTATGTGCGCCCTTATAATATACAGCGCACTGCCAGGTATCAAGCCCATTTTCACTTATAGCATCACCAGGGCACGCTTTTATACACTCGCCACAGTTGTCGCAAATCCTTTTCTTTACAGGCTCATCTAATTCTAATGGTGCATCTGTGATTATAAAGCAGTAGCGCATAAAAGGACCGTAATCTTTATTAATAATTTTACCGCTAAGTCCCATTTCGCCTATACCGCAAGCTTTAGCAGCCTTACCGAAATCAATAATTACATCGGGAGCAGGCTTGCCTTCTTCTACCGCTTCAGCATGGATAAGCTCGTATGTATCCATAACTTCGGGGTTAGTTGTCTTATCACCCTTTATACGAAGATTAGGTATTGCTTTTTGTAAGCAAGCATCATAGCCTTCGTTTTCAATCATTCCACCTATTTTTAGCAGGAATATTTCAGCCATTTCTTCGTCTATATACTTTACACCCATTGTGGTATATGTATAAAATTGTGACTTAATATCCATTGTAAGATAAAGTCCTTTTGGTACGGCAAAACCAAAACCTATAATACATTTAGCATTAGGCAAAATCATTTTAGGGTCTTTTTGAATGTCTTCACCCTCAAAAATATCCAATGAGCCAATGCCGCATACAGTAGCACCCAGCTCTTCTGCCTTTTTCTTAATTATTTCAGCAGTAATCATATTATCACCTTTTCTGTATTTTCTTTAGAGGTATCACTGTTTTCTACCACTAATACGGTGGCGTCCTTACTTACAACTATGTGATGCCATTCACCCTTTAGTACATTGTAAACTGTGCTAGGCTCCATTTTAGTTTCCTCTACGACGCCGTTTTCGTCTTTAATATACAAAATTGCATCACCGTAAAGCAAGATAAAAGCTTCGTCTGTTTTTAAGTGCCTTTCAAAAACGCAAGCGCAAGAAAATCTTTCGGAATATCTTAGCAAGCCGAGTTTCCAATTATCATTGGAAATCACTACTTTAAAATCTTCACCGTTATATGTATACTTTTCCATTATCTATCAAGTCTCCACGCCTTTTTGCGTGTACGTAAAGGCTCTTTAAATCGGTTTTCCATACAGCCGCCTTTTTTCTCTAGCATAGAAACACAGGCTCTAATACAGCCGCCGCATTTTGCCATATTGTAACCAACCCAGCTTGGAAAATATTTTTGAAGTGCGGTATAAACCTTCATTATTTCATGTTCATCAGCGATATCGGTTACGCCTTCCATAAGGTCAAGCGCGCCGTTTTCATTCTTGTCCCAAACCTCTTTAGGAACGAAAGGATTATAATATCTTCCTGCATGGGTATAGAAAGCGTAGCAGCGCCACATATCTATATCGCCCCATTCAGATATTTTCCCTTCTATATCAACAGTTATTGTTTTACCCGAATTGATTGCAGGGATACAACCGCCAGGGCATTCTCTGACACAAGCGCCGCATTTACGACAAAGCGGTTCGCCGTTATACATCTCATCATATTCGTCAAATTCGGCATCGGTAAATATGAAAGCTACACGCTGCAGTGGACCAAACTCGGGTGTTAATAGCATCTTACTCCAACCAATTTCACCAAGACCGCAAGCAACTGCCGCAAGTCTAAACTGGAACTGTAAATCGGGCGGTACATTATCTTCTCTTGTAGCTCTTGTAAACTGTACATTTCTGTGATGCGCGGTAGAAGTTTTTGCATTTTCGTTTACTTCTATCTGTTCTTCAGGGGACAGAGTATTACCCTCACTACCGTCCATATCAGAAACGCAACCACGCGCCCCTGTATTTCTATAAACAAATGCTTCATAACCGCCGTCTTCAATTACTTTACCTACACTATAAAGTACAGCAGGCGCAAAAATCTCGTTTATTCCGCCATACGCCATTGAAGGATACTGATAAAATTGTGTTCCTTCTTCTATTCCTCTTTGAACACCACGCGGAATACGAAATACGAAACCAATCATGCTCTTAGCTTCGGGGAACAAAAACATTGGATTCATTTCATCCGGAGCACCCTTCATTCGT
This sequence comes from Clostridia bacterium, assembly GCA_017403265.1. GTDB lineage: Bacteria > Bacillota > Clostridia > Oscillospirales > Acutalibacteraceae > UBA737. The sequence goes on along the minus strand of JAFQOJ010000070.1, from coordinate 13,019 downwards.
GCAATAGGCGCTATTCCGCAAGCATCTGCACCGGCAGCAAGTGCCGCCTCTTTGATTAATTTACTACTAAGCATATTTACAACTCCTATTCTAAAACAACTGTAGCATTTTTTTGTATATCATTGCAATAACTACATTCATTACAATTTTTCAAGCATTTAAGCACCGTTTCGGCAAAATCTGCCGCAATTTCTTTGTTATCTATAACGGTGGGATAGAAAACACCTGAATGATTAGGCTCAAGCAAATCAGTTATTGCACCGTTATAGGAAGCATTACAGTACGAATTAACAATTTTGACTGGATTTTTATTCACCCTTGTTGCAAGCTTTAGACCTTCAAACAAGCCTTCATATAAATGAACATCTTCGGGGCGAATAAAATTAGTAAGCGAAAGCCACTTTTTTAGCTTTTCTTCTTTTCTTAAATATTCCCAACACTGCCCATCAAACTGATAACCGTTGTCTCGAGCAGAAATTTCACTTTCGTGCGCTACAAGGTTATCGTGGAAAATATGGGTAGTGCAGAAATTAAGGCATCCGCTATTAGCAAGACCGTAAAGCTTTTTGCCGTTTGCATCGCACCAAGTTCTTGCCTGTTTGATTTTTTGCAAATTTCTGTTATATTCTCTTTTAAGATAAAAGCTATCAAATAAATCTGCTATGTAATCCATACCCTCGGTTGTACCAATTTCCATATTAACAGAAGCTCGCACCTCTAATTCCGAAAAATTTTGTTTTACAAATTTTGCAATCAAAGGAGAGGTTGTAGTAACTGAGCTTAAACCAAAATTTGTTGTAATATAATCAATGGTATTACCTACTTTATTAAAAAAACTTCTTGACTGACTATCTGCGCCGTAGCAGTTTGCGTTTAATAACAAATTAAAATCAATGCCTGAAACTTTCAGTTTATCTAAATGAGAAACCATAAGTTGTTGCATTTCAAATAAAGTTAAGTTTCCGCTGGTATCAAGGGTATTTCTCCCGTTTGGTATGTCACCCCAAGAAAAATAAACCTCACTAACAGAATCTTTATTCTTTATTATTTCGGACACAAGCGCATCATCGCCAACCTGTAATCCAACAAGATATTGCATATATAACCCCCCTATCTTTTATATTTTACAATTTTATAGTTACATAGTAAACAATCATATCAAACTAAAATCTCACGAAAACAAATATTTTTTATTGCAATTGTTAAAATTAATGATATAATTATATAAAGAAGTTCTGAGGTGACAAAAATATGGATTTATTCATACGATATTTAGCCAAAACCGATTGTCTTCCAAATAGGTTTCCAACCAAGGCTTACGATTTAAGAATATTTTACATTCTTGACGGCGATGGAGAAATTAATCTTGCAGGTGAAAGATACCCACTTGCGAAAGGCTCTTTTTGTTACTGCCCAACAGGCACCGAGTATTATCCTTTAACTTCAAAAGATAATCCCTTAAAATTCATTGTTATAAACTTTGATTTGTCGCATAAAAACAAACATATACAAAACTTTCTAACCCCAATAAAATCTAAAAAATTTAATGAAAAACTTGGAATTTTTTCTCAAAATGATTGTGAATTAGAACTATTTAAAGAACATTTTGTAATCCCTAATGCGCTCTTTCTTGAAGAAATATTACTTAACACCGAAAAGGAATATAAAAAGAATACAATATATGCAAATGAAATTGCTGAATCATATCTAAAATGTGCACTGCTAAAGCTAGCCGAATTTAAAAATCAAAAAGGTAATCACCTATATAATAAGATTATTAACTATATTTCAAATAACTACAAAACAATTAAATCAAATGATGATGTTGCCACCGCCTTAGGATATCATTCCTTTTATTTGAGCAATGTACTGCAACATCATTCAGGACTCACCCTTCATAGATATATAAAAAAATTTCGCCTTACAAAAGCAGCAGAGCTTCTTGCATTTACCGATATGCCAATTGCTGAAATAACAAATGAAATTGGAATGGATAACTCTAATCATTTTTGCAATATTTTTTCAAAAGAATACGGTGTTTCACCATCCCATTATAGAAATTCAATTAAAATAATATAAAATTACGGAGTATAAGAATAACTTATACTCCGTTTGCTTTTAAAACTAATTAGTTAAAAATCTTTCAACAACAAGTTGTCTGAACTCGGGTGACAAGCTTGCAAAATAGGCAGTAAAGCCTGTAACACGAACAACCAAATCGGGATGCATTTCGGGATTTTCATGCGCTTGCATAAGCTTATCAGTATCAAGAACATTTATATTTATAAGTGTTCCGCCTTGTTCAAAATGGCTTTTTATAAGCCCGCCTACAATCTCAATACCCTTTTGGTCATCAGCAAGCTTGGGGTCAAACTCTATCTGTAACGGTGCTGTATTACCGTAACCGCACTGTACAGCAGCTATGCCGTTTGACTGCGCAGTTACTGCGCCATCTGTTCTGAAGTGTGGATTAGGATTAGCTCCGTGAGAAATAGGCTCGCCTGCTTTTCTTCCGTTAGGTGTTGCTCCAACCGCTTTACCGTACTCAATAGTACGCGCCCAACTAAACCAACCTGGAACAAGCTGTCTGCCATCAGGCATTTTTTGCGATTTTATTGTTTTAACCCATATATTAGTAATGCGCTTAGCCCATTCATCCGAAACAGTATTACCGCCGCAATACTTAGGTGAAGAATTAAGAAGTAATCTTATTCTCTCGCCTTGAACTCCCGCAAAATTGTTCTGGAGGTTTTTGTAAACTTCTTCCCAAGAAAGCAGCTTTTCGGTTTCTACACGAAGGTTTAATGCTCCAAAGCTATCAGCAACCACCGCAAGACCCGCACCGTCAACGCCTACTGTATAAAGCTTGGCGCACTGCGATATATCAAGACCTTTTTCAAGAGTATCCTCCATCATAAGATTCATAATAAGCTCGGGTGTTACATCTGCTTGATGGTCAATATGAAGATTTACACCCGCCGCAGTTACTTCGGTTGCAATTTTTAAATGCTCTTCAAAAAGCTCGAAAAGTCGTTTTGTAGACTTGCTCGGCTCTGCTTTCATATCGTCAAGTGCATTTTCTAGCACCTTTGCTATATTTATCTTTACAGTATCATTCATCGGAAATTCTATTCCGGGAACACACATCCAGTTACAGCCTACCGCTATTCGTTTACGGGCAATTTCTTTTGAAATACCGTTTTTCATATAGCCTTCGCACAAATTTTTATCACTGCAAAATCTAGGCCAAGCGTTTTTATTCTTTAAAAGGTAATAAACCGCTTTGTTGAAGAAAGCCTTGTCGCAATTTTCGTGAACGCGTACGGTTAAATTACAGGAAATATTTATCATATCTGCCGCTTCTAGAATAAGATACGATAAATGATTTGTTATATCCTTATCATTTACATCAACGCCCGATATCTGATAATAATGTGGGTCAATAAGCAAAAGGTTTGCAATTAAAAACTTAGCAGTTTCGTCATCTAAAATACCGTTTTTAATATCATTTTCATAATACGGTAAAAGCACGGTATCAAGCTGAAAACCTGCTCCGTCGCGGGTGTAAACACGGGAAGCACAGTTAAAATGCGCCACCCATTGACACGCTTCATAAAATGTTTTTGGAGTACCTAGTCTTATGCTTTTATTAACCAAAAGCATCTTTTCAAGGCTTTCTTTAATTTCGGGACAGCTCTCGGTTTCTATTTGTTTTTCTATTTCCGCAATATGCCTATCAATAAAACGGATAATCGCCCAAACGCACTTTTCCTCAGCATCATAAAAAGCCTTTTTATCGGGATTGATTTTTCTGTATTTTTCTATTTTTTCAAGAAAACCGCCAAACCCAAGCTTTAAACCGATAGTATAATCGCAGGCAAGATGAGCATCACCGTCTATGCCTGTTTGTATGTTATACTTTTTTTGAAGTGGCTTTAAATGGTCATACGGAAAACGCTTTTCATCCCAACGCTTACTCCACTGCGCAGTTACACCTGAAAAATCGCTTTCTTTAACCTGTGCTTTTCGCCAATTTGGCATATAGTGAATATCGCCACGATAGTTTACAAGCATATCGCGCCATCTGCCACAAAGCATTTCAAGCGGGTCCACATAAGGTGCGTGCGCATCCATAACACGACAAAAATTTTCCGCCATACCGTCAAGACCGTAAAAGCTTCCGTTTTCGCTGTTATACCAAGGCTGTACTATGTAGTTTTCAGGTAGCGGCACCGTACCGAAATCGTCAAGGTCGGTATAACCGTTTTGCTCACGCTTTTTTAGTGTGTGCTCTACTTTAGTTTTACGAATAGCATCAATTCTTTGCTTTAATGTTAGCATAACTTCTCAATATCTCCATTTTGCTATTTTCGGGAACAATAAACCTTGTTTCAGGCAGTCCTAAAGCCTTTTGCTTTGTTACACCAAGGGGATGATAGGGTAACAATTCATAATCTAGAATGTTTTTGAAATCTTTAATAAAATCTCTTATTGCTACAATTTCTTCTATAGAATCATTTATAGTAGGGATAATGGGTGTTCTAACCACAAAGGGAACATTAAGCGTATCAAGGTGTTTAAAGTTCTCCTTTATAATATCGTTATTTACACCTGTATATTTTTTATGCTCTTCACCATCCCAAATTTTAAAATCCGCCATAACAAAATCAACACTGCTAAGAATTTCGGGGTCAAAAAGAAAAAGTGAAGTTTCAATAGCGGTAGTTATTCCATTATTTTTGCAAAGCAAAATCAGTTCTTTTAAAATTTCTTTGTATAAAAGCGGTTCTCCACCTGAAAAAGTAGCGCCACCGTTATTAGCATAGTTCGGTTTATCTTGCAAAATTTCAGCAAATATTTCTTCTGCTGTCATTTCCTTACCGCATACAACTTTAGCGCCCGAAAAGCAGCCGTCTTCGCATTTACCGCAACCAATACACTTGTCACTATAATGCATAATTTGGGGATTAGGATTTATGGATTCGGGGTTATGGCACCAAACACAGTTTAATGGACAGCCCTTAAAAAATACGGTGGTACGAAGCCCAGGTCCATCGTGAACAGAGGCTCTTTGAATATCCGTAACAATAGCCTTATTCATCACAAACACTTTCTTTTTTGCCGCTATTAGCCGACTTCATTGCCGCATCAATAAGTCGCATAAGACGAATATTAAAATCAAGGGTTACGGTCTTTAATAAGGGTGTGCCTGTCTTTTTACAGTAGGCATAATGTTCGGGAAGATTTTTAATTGCAGGGTGAATATCAAAGTGTGGAAGTTCTATTTTGTCGCCATAAATATTCATCGCTACCACTTCCAAGTTTTCATCGCAATATAAAACACCCTCCGAGCACATATAAACAGGACCCTTAGGCAAAGATGCCTGCGGTACAGTCCAAGTACCCTCAACTACACCAAAAGAATCTTTATATTCGATTATACCCGCCATATTATCAGGTGCATTCATATATGGATGGTTATAATTTCCTGAAAAAGCCGTAACATACAAAGGCTTATCATCGTTATCCCTTACCCATTCATTAAAGAAACAGCCGTAGCAGCCTATATCGAGAAAAGCACCGCCGCCTGTTTCGTTTTTATACCACCAGGTAGATGCGCGTTCAGTATCAGTCATTTCCTGCGCTTTTTCGGTAACACCTCTGTGCTTAGCACCTTTACCTAGCGGACCAGTATGACCGTTAATATAAAATGCTTTTATAAGCTTACCAACCATACCGCTTTCAAGCGCGGCTATTTGTTTATGAAGGTATGGGCGCCAAACAACAGGCCAGTTTACTACCGCCTCTATGCCGTATTTATCCACTATTTCCTTTATTTTAAGGGCTTCATCCAAATTTACCGACATTGGCTTTTCAATGCTTACATTAACACCCCTTTTTGCACATTCTTCTACAATTTTGGGCTTGTTTGCGTTATCGCAAAGAATAAACGCAATATCGGGGCTAAGTTCGTCAAGCATAACCTTATAGTCGTCATACGGAGTAAGGTTATACTTTTCTGCATTGTTTTTTATATTCCAAGCGCGCGTATATCTCGACTCGGTCTTTTCCGGGGTTTCGGGCGGTACATCAGCAAAACCGACAAGAGTAAAATCTTCACATTCGTCGATATATTGTGCTATTTCATTAACATGCATATGTGCAAAACCGATTATTACCGCTTTAAACATCTATCTTCACCTCTGTGCCTTTCTCGGCAGACTTATAGGCAGCTTCAAGTATTGCAGTTACATTAAGTGTTTCTTCGGGTTTTACAAATGGCTCATCTGCACCCTTTAAGACATCCGCCATATTTTTAACAAGACAGAAATGCCCATAAAAAGCTTCATCATTAAATCCGTTAGGAACAACCGTTAAATCCTTTGTTTCATCTGTGCCCAAATAAATATTAGCGTTCTCCATATCAATACCGCAATTTTGACCTGCAAGAATTATATTATTTTCTTCCTTTAAATTAGCAGCCCATGCAACCTTGAATGAAAGCACAGCTCCGTTTTCAAATTTAACAGTACCGCTTGAGAAGGATTCAACATCCATAAGGTCAGGGTTAAAGGTGTTTGCGGTTACATTATCCTTTAAAGCGCCCGAGCTTTTAGCAGAGCCGAGCTCATTAGCGTGCACTTTATTCATAGATGCAGTAGCGCTAACAGGTTTGGGGTTACCCATAAGCCAAATAGCCGAATCTATACCGTGTACACCAATATCTACAAGCGCACCGCCGCCGCTGAACTCTTTTAGATGAAATTTTCCCCAAGTGGGTATACCTCTGCGGCGAATTCTTGATAGCTCGGCATAATAAACTTCGCCTACATTTCCGTTTTTAACCTGCTCATATACGGCTAATCTTTCGGGTAAGAAACGAAGACTCTGACATGCCATAAGGGTTTTACCCTTTTCATTGGCGAGGTCAAACATCTCTTTTGCATCCGCATAAGTAAAAGCAAGTGGCTTTTCACACAAAACATTTGCACCGTAATTTAATGCAAGCAAAGTATATGCTTTATGGAACATATTAGGCGCACAAACAGATACTAAGTCAGGTTTTTGTTCTTTTAGCATTGTTTCGGCATCGGTATATACATTCTCAATGCCAAACTCAAGCGCAACTTCCTCTGCGGCTTGTTTATTTACATCAAATATGCCTACTATAGAAAAATAATCAGAATATGTCTTATATGCAGGTATGTGAGCGCTTTTGGCTATCATACCGCTACCGATTATACATACCTTAAACATTATTTATCTCCTTTAAAAAACCAAAGGTTTCACTGTCAGGCTTAGTTGCCCTGTATTCAAGACCGTAATAACCGTTATAATTAGTCTTATTAATTTCACTCAAAATTGACACATAGTCAACTGTAGCACTACCAGGCTCATGTCTGCCTGGGAAATCAGCAACATGAAAATGCCCGATTCTATCAATATTAGCCTTTATAAACTCTAATGAAAAATCGCCCATAACATTTTGATGATAAATATCATAAAGCATTTTTACATTAGGGCTATCTACACGCTCAAGTATATCCATAAGCTCTGCGGCATAAGGCATAAAATAGTTTTCACGTTCGATAGTATTTAACGGCTCTACTACTAAGGTTACGTCGTTTGCTTCGGCAATAGGAGCCGCAGCCTTTAGGCATTTATATACATTTTCAACCTGTACTTCGTGTGGCACATCTGGCAAAGTTTCACCTACAAGAACTATCATAGCCGATGCATTAAGCTTTTTATATACAGGCGTGCTTTCTTCGAGAGCCGTTAAAAGCTCATCAACCCTACCTGCATTTAAAATACCTCTTGAAAGGTCGTTTGAGAGTTTTTCGTCCTTAGAGTCAATATTGAATACCGCAAAACCAAGATTATATTTATTTTTTAAGTCTACAACTTCGTTTATATCCTTATTTGTCCATTTCCAAAACTCTATGCCGTCAAGACCGCATTTCGACACAGAAGCAATCCTATCGGCAAAAGCTTTATCCCCAAACATCATATCAATACAACTGCTTACCCTCATAAAATCAACCCTTTCAAAAATTATTAATTTTTTAATTCTTCTTCCCACTTTTCATACCAGCCTTCAGGCGCCGAGCCAAAGAATGGAACAGAAAGTGTTTTTCCGCCCTCCATTGCCGATTTATGCGCAGTTATACCTGCCACCGCATAAACAGCTGAATCCCAAATATTATTGGGTGGTACAAGGTTAGAACAAACAGCACGCACAAAATCATCAACAAGGAATACATGAGTACCGTTATGTCCGTCAAGAGTATAGCCAAATTTACTTTCTAAGTGGGCTATCTCCTTTGGTAATCTATCTACATTGTGAACTGCTGAATATCCTGTATGATACTTAAGGTAATTCATTCTACCTTCACTTGTATCAATTTGCGATTTCACGCTTTCAAATTTTTGGGCATTAATAAGGTGTCCTACATCTTCTGTTTCAGGTTGTTCATTTACATCTCCGCGAATAACAAAATGATTCATTCCGCTACCCTCATAAGCGCCGAGCTTACCGTAAAGACCTGTTATGTAAGAAGACGGCTTAAAGGTGCCTATTCTTCTAAACTCGTTAATTCGGGCATACCCGCCCTTAGACATCTGGAAAATTGCAATTTCATTTGAAAAAGGATTATCCCAATGGTTTTTGCCTTCACCATAAATATCGTCACCTGTTTTATCTTCATATCCAAAGCAAGTAACCGAAACGGGATAGTCGTTAATTGAAGAAAACATCATGGACATAGAGTGTGTTGAATAGAACATAGGTGGAACACCCGCAACCTTTTTCCAATCATCACCGCCCGAACCCGAGAAAGAATCAAACATAGAAGAAATGTCGTGATAGTATTGGCTTTCACCGTAAACAAACTCACCGAAATAGCCAGTTTTAAACTTCTCTCTGCAGTATACGGCGCAAGGGAAATAATAACAGGTTTCGGCAGCCATATATGTAAGCCCTGTTTCTTCAACCAAACGAACAATTTCCTTAATTTCTTCTTCACTACAGCCTACAGGAACTGCGCTGAATACATGCTTACCGGCTTTCAAAGCTTCGATAGCCATAGGTCCGTGCTGATGCCTTTGGGAAAAAATTGCAACAGCGTTAAGCTCCTTGTCTTTTTCGAGCATTTCTTCAAACGAAGAATACATTGTAATTCCAAATTGATCTGCTATTTCTTGGCGACGGTCATCCATAATTTCCGCACCTTTTACTGCTTCTACATTGGGATGATGTAAAAACAGCTCTAAAAAGGTTCTAGAGAACTCACCAAAACCAACAATACCAATGTTTAATTTCATAAAATGCACAGCCTTTCAAAATAAATATCTTCAATACAAATATATCATTTTTCAAGAAATTAACCATAGACAAATCAATTGAAAAAATGTATAATATGACACAGAGAAAGAAACGGGGTGCACACTATTGTTTAACGATTTTAATATTTTAAATGAAAATATAAGTATTTCATTTCTTTTAGGAAAAGATTCAAAAGACTCTAAGCAAGAAAAAAGCTTTTCTTGCCGAAGAAATATGCGTCCTTACAGCCGATTTTTCTATATACGAAACGGAAAAATTGAATTTACCGAGCATATCGGTGACAAGCACAAGAAAATCACCGCCACAAAGGGAGATATTGTATATCTGCCCCACAATGTAGAATACGACTCGGTTTGGGAGGATGAAAATAATATTGATTATATAACCGTTCTATTTTTAATTTTAAATAAAGATAATGTTAATGTAAATTTATCAAACGAAATTTCAATTATTGCGCACGATCACAAAGAAATGTATCTTTCGTATTTTAATCAGATTATCGAATTATATACCGTACATAGCTTTGGTTCAAATTTTATGTGTCTTTCGCTTCTTTCAAAACTAATCTATATTATTTTAAACAGCTCTGTAAAAAGGGAAATAAAAAAAAGAGACTCTATTTACACAGCTATATTCCAGATTGAAAATAATCCATTAGCCAAGGTTGATGTCAACTCTCTTGCCGCTAACTGCAATCTTTGTCCAAGTTCGTTTAGAAAAAAATTCAAAGAAATCACGGGAAGAACACCTATTGAATATAAAAATCATTTTAAAACTCAGCGCGCAATAGAACTACTGCTAACAGGTGAATATAATATCAGAGAGGTTGCAGAAGCGTTAGATTTCCCCGATGAATACTATTTCAGTAAGACGTTTAAGCGGTTTTGGGGAGAAAGCCCTAAAAAATTCTGCCAGCATTACTATAACAAATAAAAGATAATAGGATTCTTTTCTCCTACTTGCATTATATCATATTAGTAGTAATGGTGCAAGATTAGAACGAATTTCAACATTAAAAACAGAACAGTCAAAAGACGATTCTGTTTTAAGTTTGTTATTTGGAAATTTTAAAAATGAAGAATCCAAAATCAAAAATCCGCCGATTTTCATCAGCGGATTTCCAATTTTGGTCGAGGTGACAGGGCTCGAACCTGCGGCATCTAGTTCCCAAAACTAGTGCGCTACCAACTGCGCCACACCTCGATATAATATTAAATTTTTCAAAAAACCAAGCAAAGCTTATTAATGTTTTGGCAACCCTCTTGCAGTTACCAAAATTTGTTTCGGCTTAGGTTACGCCGACAAATTTTGACTGCGGCGCTTCGTTTTGCTCGCTTCATCGTCCACAGGACGCGCTCGCAACCTCACCCAAAACTAGTGCGCTCAGGGCTGCGCCACACCTCGATATAATATCAAATTGTAAAAAGGTTGTTTTGGCAACCCTCTTGCAACAGTTAAATCGTACCGAACGAATAATAGTATACATTAAACTTTTAAAAATGTCAATAAAAATTATTAAATTATTTACTATAAAGGTATAGAAATATGTTACAGTCAATGCTATAATATTTTACAAAGCTTGTAAAATTTGTAAATTGTCAAAATTGGCAGACAGAACAGGAGATTAAAATGGAAATCAGAAGAGCAAAACCACAGGACATTGGCAGAATTAACGATCTTTTGTACCAAGTGGCATCAATTCACGCAGAGGGCAGACCTGATATATTTAAATCTGATGCTAAAAAATACACCGACCAAGAGCTTACCAATATTATTTCAGATGACAACTCACCTATTTTTGTTGCCGTAGATGATAACGACTGTGTTTTAGGTTATGCTTTTTGTGTTTATCAAATCACTAAAAATAATATTCTTTTAAAGGATAAAAAAACACTCTATATTGATGATATTTGTGTTGATGAAAATTCACGAGGTGCTCATATAGGCAAAAGCCTTTATGAATACGTTGTAGCCTTTGCTAAAGAAAACGGCTTTGATAATATCACCCTTAATGTTTGGGTTTTTAACCAAAGTGCTTATAAATTTTATGAAAAATGCGGAATGGAACCGCTTAAAATCACAATGGAAAAAACTCTTTAAGAAAAACCATAATTGTTATTGAAATTTCTGAATTATTGAAGTATAATACTTATGTTTTGAAAGGAAACAGGTGAAAATCCTGTACGAGCCCGTCGCCGTGAGGTGCATTAAATTTGTTTTTCTACTTGGTTGCCGCAAACTAAGGACAAGCCATTGAAGTTTAACTTTGAGAAGGCGAAAAATAAAGTACTAAGTCGAAATATTTTCAAAACAAAAATTTCCGCTAAAAACTGCGAGCGCCGGTTAAGGAAAAAATAAATAATTTAGGAGAATAAAGACAATGAAAATGACAAGCATTAAAAAAATTTTGTCAGGTTTCCTTTGTATTGTGCTTATTGCGGCCGTGGCACTGTTTACATTCGGATGTAAAGCCGACAACGACACTTCTTCGGGAAATTCCGAAACAACCGCATCAAAAACGCAAGCCGAAGCCCTTGGCAACGGTGGCACAAAATTCACCTTAACAGTAACCGGTGTAGACGGTAAACAAACTGATTACCAAATCAGTACCGACAAAAAAACCGTTGGTGATGCTTTATTAGAATTAAATCTAATTGCAGGAGAAAACGGTCCTTACGGGCTTTATATTAAAACCGTAAACGGCATTACACTAGACTTCGATAAAGACGGCAAATATTGGGCATTTTATGAAAACGGTAAATATGCTACAAAGGGAATATCTGAAACCGAAATCACAGCAGGTGCCACATATTCGTTAAAGGCAGAGTAAAATTGAAGCTTTCACTTAAAGAAACGGCTGTCCTTGCAATAATTTCGGCGCTGATGTTTGCTTCAAAAATCATAATGCAACTTCTTCCAAATATACATTTGCTTGGCGCTTTGATAGTTGCGACCACAGTGGTTTTCAGAGCCAAAGCCCTATTCCCTATCTATACTTATGTTTTTTTAGACGGATTTGTAGCCGGCTTTGCTACATGGTGGATACCGTATTTATATATTTGGACAGTGCTTTGGGCTGCCGCAATGCTTTTGCCACGTAATATGCCAACAAAAATCAAACCCATTGTTTATATGATTGTATCAGCATTACATGGTTTCCTTTTTGGAATACTTTATGCACCTATTCAAGCTCTTTTATTCGGTCTTGATTTTAAAGGAATGATTGCTTGGATAATTGCTGGTATTCCGTTTGATTTAACTCATGGTATTAGCAATTTTTTTTGTGGACTTTTAATTTGCCCGATTATTTTAGTCTTAAAAAACACACATAAATACATAAACAAAAACTAAAAAAACTGCCATCGTTCCATTTGGGAATGATGGCAGTTTTTAGTTATATTTTCTTTTTCAAGTATTTAAGTAATTCACTTAAAGGAAGTATCAAAACAGCAAAAGTCACTGCAATTATAAACTGCGGGAAGCTTAATATTGTTAATCCAAAGATAAAACCAATTGGTGTGAACACAAGGAACATTATTATAAACACAACCGCAAAAACCGATTTATTCATAAAATCATTTGAAAATAATTCTTTAGTAAATATAGTACCTTCAAGCTTGTTATTAAAGCAATGTATACCCTGTGCAATACCTAAAGTAGCGAATGCCATAGT
>JAFQOJ010000069.1 GCA_017403265.1 Clostridia bacterium | reverse complement strand
ATGAACGCAATGTTTGCAAGGCATGCATTGAAAAGCTAACAGCTATTCGCGAAAATTCTAACGATTAATAAATTTTATGCAAAACAATTTATTTTAATACTAAAAAAGGACCGCTTTTAGCGGTCCTTTTTATATTATTCCCAAAACGAATTTTAATACGGTAAACATAAGCGGAATTGTGATAATACAAAGAGAGTGCGAAATCATTGCCATAGATGCACCGGTTGAGGTATCTCCGCCGTAAGCCGCAGGAAATACAACTGTATTAAGTCCCAGCGGAGTTCCGAAAGCAAAAAATGTCATAATAGCGGCGGTATCATCAGCACCAAATAAAAGCAACACTGTAACAAATAATGCAGGTAAGATAAGGAGCCTTAAAATTGAGGCGATGTAAACCTTGCCGTTATTAAGCAACCTTTTAAAATCATAATCAGCAACAACAAAACCCGTTAAAACCATAGCTAAAGGACCCATGCACGCCGAAAGGTTTCCAATAGTGGTGGTGACAAATGACGGTATAATTTGCTTTGCACCCGTAAGGCCCAAAACAGCACCGATAATTATTGAAACAAATATAGGATTTAAAAGGCTTTTTAAGATGTTTTTACCCTCACCGCGCGGAATTAAAATAATAACACCGCCTGTATAAACTGCAATATTAAGCGGTAGAATAAAAAGCATATAATTATAAAGCATTTCGGGCCCTAAAATTGCCGGAACAATGGCATTACCCATGAATGAAAAGTTGCCAAAGGTAAGTGCGTATTTATAAATTTCTCGAGTATAACCGCTTTTTGCAAAAAATCCCGACAAAGGCCATGCGATTACAACAGCCAGCACCAATACAATAAGGCAGTATAAAATAAGGGTGTACTGCTCTTTTATTGAAGAAAAAGTGCAATAGTTCATAAATGTATTTATAATAAGAGCAGGAACTAAAAAGTAGTTTTCTAGCTTTGACAGCACAGTAGCTGTATTCTCAGGTGCTAATTTTAGCTTGTTTGTTGCAAAGCCAAGTGCCATACACAAAAACATTACAAGCATCGGCGACAGCGTTGCGGTAAAGGTATTTAACACCACTCATACTCCCTTTTTCAAAGTTTGATAATATTTTAACACTTAAACTTTTAAATTGCAACAGTGGCAAGTGATTTTCAGCATTATACATAAAATAATAAAAACCTCAGCGCCAAACACTGAGGTTTTTGATATTTGCATTACATAAATGTTGTGGATTTTATGAGAGTATTCTTGATTTATACCTTAATTAGCAATATAAACTACGCCTCGTCAAAGCCATTATTTTCGCATTTATAGAAAAATTTCAACAAAGCCCTTGTATATGCCTTGGTATCCGTGACATAGCTCATAGCATGACCTGCACCCGGAACTATCAACAGCTGTTTAGGTGCATTACATGCCTTGTAGTTTTCGAAAGTCATATCAATAGGCACAAACTTATCATCAGAGCCGTGAATAAATAAAACAGGAACAGTATTGGTTTCCAGTGCCATTATAGTTGAATACTCGGCACCGTCAAACTGTGCCTCTCGCTTGCAAATAGCATTGGCAATTGGATAAGTAAGCCTTGAGCTTAGCCTTAAATTATTATTAATGATATGCTCCCAAATACCCTGTGGTGAGGTAAAGGCACAATCCGCGATAATCCCCTTAACACTTTGTGGTAGTGTAAAACCCGATGTCATAAGGACGGTTGCGGCACCCATTGACACACCTAATAAATATATAGGAATATCGGTACCATAACGCTCAACAGCATAATTAATCCAAGAAAGGCAGTCGTGTCTCTCGAGCACACCAAATCCTATATATTCGCCATCACTGTCATTTTGACCACGCTGGTCGGCATATAGCATGGTACAATCATTATCATGATAAAAATTAACCGAGCAGCCGTAATCGACCTGCCAGCTTGACCGCCAGCCATGCATTGCAATAACCAAACGCTTAGGCTTTTGAGCACCGTATATATGACCGGTAAGATTAAGTCCATCATGGCTTCTAATCTGCACTGTTTCGGTATTAAGGTTTTGTGCGCTCTCACCTGCATCAAGCATAAGCCTTGAATGAGGGTCGTCCTTAAGACCACCGGTAAGCTTATTTTGCATGCTGTCGGGTAGCTTTACTACCTTTCGCTTTACCGCAACATCAACAAGCACACGGCTAACAGCCAATGTTGTGCCTACTGCAGCAACGGCAAATGCACCAGCTGCAATAAGAATATTCCGTGTTAATTTTTTCATGGTCACCTCCGAAAAAAGCAACATTGATTCAGATGAATTATTTTACAAATGTAACGGCGTTATGCTTATTCTCTATCTTTATAACCGACTGACCCTTGGCGAACTCACCGTCCAAAGTCCAATCCATTTCCTCTTCACAAAAAGCCGTAACCATCGATGCTTTATAAAACTCTATTCCACCATTTTCAAATTTAGAAGATGTAAGAGAATATACGATTTTGTTAAGCTCATTGAGATTCTTCGGCTTTTTTATAAGCGCAACCTCAAATTTACCATCACTAATATCAACAAGCGAATCGTCAAGTTTGACAATACCCGCCACAGATGTTGAGTTGGCTATAGCGCCGAAAAGGAATTCATCTTCTATCACGCGGTCCTCAGTGACAATTTTCACTTTATAACTACGAAGATTACCGATTTCCTTAACACCACCAAGGATATAAGCTAAATGGCCGAAAACATTTTTAACCTCTTGCGGCACGCTGTAGGAGGTTGCTGTGAAAATACCAAATGCCGCAACATAAGTAAAGTATCTTTCACCGTTAAAGCAACCAATATCAATAGGTTTTGCATCACCTAAAGCTATCCTGGCAGCGGCTTTTGAAGGTACTGTCGGCATTTTCATGCTAGTGGCAAAATCATTAGTACTTCCTGCAGGAATGTATCCAAACGGTATTTTTGACCCCGAGTTCATAAGGCCACTAATTGTTTCGTTCAGTGTTCCGTCTCCACCAAAACAAATCACCATTTCATGCCCGTTTTTATTGGCATTGGCAGCAAGTTCTGTTGCATGGCCGCGACGTTCGGTTACAGCTACGGTTACATACATACCATAACTTTGCAGTGTTTTAACAACACTTAATAGCGAAGTTTTTGCCTTCATCTTGCCCGAAACCGGATTAACTATAAGCAGAACATTTTTCAAAAATATTCACCCCATAAATAGCTTATTGCCTTAATTTGCGTAAATTATACAAATCATTAACCTTATTAACAATAAAACAAGCAAGCACACCAAAAAGCACACCCAAAACTGCACCTGCCAATACATCGGTAGGATAATGGACATAAAGATATAGTCTAGAAAATGCTATAATAAATGCAAGAACAAGCGCAGGAATACCAAGCTTTTTATCTCTTATCATAAGAACAGTGGCCGCCTCAAAGCTTGCCAAAGTATGTCCTGACGGGAATGATTTATCGCTAAGTTTTTCAACTAGCAATTTAATATCAACATTCGGCATATCATAAGGACGCACTCTTGCGATAAGTGGCTTAAGCGTAAGATTACCTATTAAAAGACCGATTAACAGTGCAACACCCACCATTATACCCGTTTTGCGGTACTTTTTTGTACATATAAGTACGAGTGCTACAATTATCCAAAATATTCCACCGTCACCCAGCTTGGTTACTAGCGGCATAAAAAAATCTAAAAAACCGCATTTGAAATGTTCAGCTATAAAATCAAGAATTTTCAGCTCAAATTCGTTCATACACTACTCCAATACTAATTTTTATTCTTTCTACCAGGTGCAAACACCCAATTTTGCTGAACACGAAAGCTCACAAAAAACAGCACAGTATCAACAATTATTTTTAAAACAGTAGTAATTAACTCACTTTCGGTTCTTATGATAAGAGAAAGCCCCTTAACCGAGTATCCGGAAGCCAAAATCAGCACAATAGCAAGTGCTATATACCTTAAGAGAGATTTGACAAGGCTGTTATTCTTAGAAAATACACTGTTACGATTAAGCAAAAAATTGTATATCGAAGAAAAAAATCTTGCAATAGCTGTTGAATAAATTATTTCATGTGTATTTCCATGAAACAAAAATTTAATACACAAGTAAAACAGTACCAATTCAATCAGCATACTGGAAAGTGAACTAAAGATAAACTTAAACATCTTCTTATATATTCTGTAAGAATCAACAATAGGTCTGAAATGCGACGCCTCATTATCATTGATATACACCGTTTCAATGGGCACTTCACAAAAATCTATTGCCTGTTGTTTAAATTCAAGCAGCATATTGGTTTCATATTCATACCTACTGCCTTCTATATCCAAAAGATTAACTAAAAACTTTTTCGGTATCGCTCTTAAACCTGTTTGGGTATCCGAAACATTTACACCATATAAAAGTCGCAACAAAATTCTGGTTGTTTTATTACCGAAACGACTTCTAAGCGGTACGGATTTACAAGAAAAATCCCTACACCCAAGCACTATTTTACTTGTTTCAAGCATTTTATCAGTGCAGTTTATAATATCCTTAACAAGGTGTTGACCGTCGGCATCAATTGTGACAACACCGGCTTTATCCTTGCGATTTTCTAAAAAGTACGTAAATGCGGTTTTAAGTGCATCGCCCTTACCTCGATTATATTCATGAGTTAAAACGGTACACTCTTTGTAAACATCAGTATTTGGAAAGTTCCCTAAATATTCCTTTTTACTACCGTCATTAATAATAATTATATCATCAAATCCGTTTTTCAGCAGGTCGTTGACAGTATGTAAAAGCTTTTCGTCAGGATTCAAAGACGGGATAATAACCGATATATTAAATTTGCCCATGCAAACCGCCTCCCAAATATATTACAAAATTTTACACGAAATTCTACATTATAATTGTATCACTCTGTCGTTTCGATTACAAGGAACAAATTTGTTACATATAATTTAAAAATATTAATTTATTTGATTGACAAATATGTCACAAAGTTATATAATATTTAATGCGTTGAGCGGTAAATCTTTGTTATTAATTTAACAATATCGTATATTTTAGCAAGAGTTTACCGTTTTGTGCATATAAACAATAATACGGCACCCGCTCGCCGTAAGAGCGGTAGCGTTTTTTGTGTTTTACTGCCGCCTGTAAAACCATTATTTAAAAACGCATTGGCGGCAGAACAGGAGTCAGATATGTATAACCGTATTTACAACTTCTCGGCAGGTCCTTCCATGCTACCCGTGTCGGTTCTTGAAAAGTCAAGAGATGAAATCATGAACTACGAGGGCTCGGGCATGAGTGTTATGGAAATGAGCCATCGTTCCAAGGTTTATGATGTCATTATCAAGGATGCCGAAAAACTTCTTCGCGAAATCATGAACATTCCCGACAACTACAAGGTTCTTTTCTTACAAGGAGGCGCTTCACTTCAGTTTGCAAGCGTACCCATGAACCTTCTTAAAACCGGCGTTGCTGACTACATAGTAACCGGTCAGTTCTCGGGCAAGGCATATAAAGAGGCTTTGAAGTACAGTGATAAGATTAATCTCGCTGCTACTACTAAGGACGAAAACTTTACCCGTATCCCCCGTCAGGAAGAGCTTAAGCTTACTCCTAATGCTGATTATGTTCACATTTGCTTCAATAACACTATTTTCGGCACTAAGTGGGATTACATCCCCGACACAGGCGACGTTCCCCTCGTAGCCGACATGAGTTCGTGCATTTTGTCCGAGCCGGTTGATGTTTCTAAGTTCGGTCTTATCTATGCCGGTGCTCAGAAAAACGTTGCTCCCGCCGGTCTTACCATCGTTATCGTTCGTGAGGACCTTATGAGTGAAGAGCTTGACGCAACCGTTCCT
>JAFQOJ010000068.1 GCA_017403265.1 Clostridia bacterium | reverse complement strand
CGAGAATAGATTCCCGTGCGACAGAAATTTGTAAGCGTGTTGAGACTTGGTTTATTATAAAAAATAATACGGTTGACAATGGATATAATAAATCGTATAATTATACTAACGAGAAATCATTAAAGACAAAGCCTCTTTCCCCGAACAGCGCAGACAGATTGTTCGTTGTATAAATTAACTGAAATTATCGTGGGTCTATCGTGGCTCTAATAAATCGGTGGAATAAACAGAAAGACTATAAATCACGACAAAGGACAAAATATAATGATTGAAAATGTAGCGGTTAAGACCAAAAGAAGTCTTTCCACAATGGAGTGGGAATAATATAGTAAAACCCCGAAGCCCTTTATTTATGCGGCTTTCGGGGTTCTTTTTTGTTTTTGTGGCTCTACTATGGCTCTAAAATTTAAGTATTTACACTTATTCTGCGTTTTTTGGCTCCATATCATTGACATTTACTGTATCGGGTTTAGAGCCATACAGGTCAATATTCGAGCCCATAGAGATACCGTCTTTATGTCGGTCAAGTTCCCTTGCGATTTGTTCTGCCTTATTCGGATACAAATGCGCATAGGTCTTGTCAACCATTTCGGGTGTGTCGCCTATTCTATCGGCTATGGCATAGGAACGGTACCCAAGTTCAACCAATAATGAAACGTGGGAGTGCCGCAGGTCGTGCACTCTTATTCTTTTTACACCGGACTTTTCGCAAATATAGTCTAACTCTTTATTAAGAGCCGTCTTGGTAAAATAGAAAATTCTGTCGGTCGGAGATATGCCATAGATTCCTTCGACGTAATACTTCAGTTCATCATACACGAAATCGGGTAAGGTCGTTATGCGAACACTGTTTTTCGTTTTGGTGGGACCGAAAACATCCTTACCGTCTTTTTTATGGTAAGTATGACATATATTTAATGATTTAGTATCGTGGAGAATTTTGCTCGGAGAAAGAGCCAAACACTCGCCTTCACGCATACCCGTCCAATATAGCAGCATAAAAGCCAAGTGGAACGCTGGTTTTTTCTCATAGGTCATAGCCTCATTAAATTCATCCAAAGTCCAGAACGACATTTCTTCGGCTTGTTTCTCTCCGATAGACTTTATTTTATGACAGGGGTTAAAAGGCAGTCCGTAATATTCTACTGCAAAATTGAGTATGGCGCTTAATTGGCTGTTGATGGTCCGAAGGTATGTCGGCGCATACGGTTTATTATTATGTGGGTTTATTTTTTCCAACATAATATTTTGCCACCGTCTTATATCGGCAACGTCTATTTCGCTGACCTTCTTTTTCTTAAAATAAGGAGTGATATGTGTATCAAAAACGGACTCCTTGTTTTCTGCCGTTCCCCAGCGTATTCTATTTTTGGCATCAGAAAAATACAACTCGACAAGCGTACCAAAGGTTATGTTCGGATCGCTTGCGTGCATCAGTAAGAACTCACGCTCGAACTCTTTGGCTTCACGTTGTGTCTTAAAGCCTCTTTTTTTCTTTTTCTTACGCTCTCCCTGCCAGTCCTTATAATAGAACATAGCATACCAAGTATTACGAGCTTCGTCTTTATATACCGGCATTAAACCTTCCACCTTTAACAAAACCCCGCTTTTGCAGCGGGGTTAATTTTTTATACCTTCCACCTATGACCGCAGTTCTGACATACGGCTTCGGTATGAGTTTTTGATTTTGTTTTGCTATTTGTAATCAACGGAATAATTAAAATTAGACCGGCCGTACAACACGCAAGTAAAATCCAAAGGCACCAACCCAAGCAACCTCTATGTTTTGTTTTAGTTTTTGTAACGGCTTGCACCGATACATTTTCGCTTTTACATTTTGGACACGTCATTTATAAAACCCCTTTTATGTAATTATGATATCATTATATCATTTAACGGATAATACTCCGTTTTATAACCTATTTCGTGATTTAATAACTATATACAATATTCGACAACAATAATGCGGTAGAATGCTTTTAGTACCTGCGGCAGAGCCACTACAATTAAAGTCCACCCCTACGGGTGAGG
>JAFQOJ010000067.1 GCA_017403265.1 Clostridia bacterium | reverse complement strand
TACATCGGGATTAAAGGCTTTTGGTGCGCTATTAGAAACACAGCGGTTTAAGATTGATGGATGCATTAGCGGGTTAAGTACTTTTCAAAAGCATATGCTTAATGTTGCGATGTATAATCCCCAAATACATAACGCATCATACATCAAGATGCTTAGTTCTACAGCCGAGATATTATCTCGTTCTACCCCACTCACAATGCAAGTCTTAAATATTTCTCGCTTGGGTGGATTGGAACGCGAAACCGCCGCAATTATGAAAACAGCTAAGATGTTAACTCTTATGCCTGTATCTTCGTTGCAATTGGCGGAAACGTTGAAGCCTATTGCTTCTTTGAGTGCGGAACTACAAATAAAAGCGGATAGTACTTTAGCAACATCACAACTATTAAAATCCTATTCTGCGTTTGTTTTGGCTCAACACAAATCTATTCAGCGAGATATAGACAGTGCCGATAAACGGTTGAAAATGATAGAAATAGCTACTGATATGGTGCAAGATCACATCTCGTCAGTATGCGATTATGTGTCTGAAGAAAATCAATCTGTAGAAGATACTACTAATTCCGATATTCAAGCAGATAATTCGAAAACGGCTATTCAATACATTCCGAGTTATTTAGGGTATGCTTTAAAGGAAAACTCTACCTGCGATTTGGAAGAAGAATTCCAAAAATCAATGATTTGCAAAATAATAACCGGTGGCAAAGATATTGCAGCCAAAATTGAGTATATTAACGATTACTACTTATCTAATGGGAAGAAGGAATTGTTTACTCCCACGAATAAAACTTTTCGGGCAATTTCTTGTTTATCAACTTCTTTTTCTGTCGATGGTTCTACTTTTGGTAACGTAATTGACAGTCTATATATGTTATTGTACGAAGGGAGCGGTGAGGCAAAAAGGGTACTTGAAGTTCTTAGTGATAGTGAATGTGCTCCTTTGTGGAACATTAAACACATTCGTACAGATTTTCGCCACGATATCGAACACGGTGATGAAAAGAAATATATGAAAAAGATGCAACTCGTCGGGGCAGCATACAAAGATATTTGTGGAAAAAACAAGCCTTTAAAACAGAAAGATTGGGTTACGGCTCACTGCAATTTGTTCGTTAAGGTAAATGAGTTCTTGGATTTGATGATTGAGAAAATCGCTGCATAATTTTAATAGCTGAAAACCGCTATCAAAGCGTGATTAACACGCCGCGATAGCGGCTTTTTCTTTTTGCTTGCGGGCGGTAAATTTTGAAAATGGGGGTGCGGTTTTGCTTTTTCCAAGGCTTCTATATGAGGGGATTTTTTAAAGAAAAATGGATTTGAGCCTACGAATTTGTCCGTTGCCAAGGCTATTAAGTGGTTAACTTTTTTACTTTGCATCTAATAAACCGTGCGATCTCGTCGGCTATTATATGAGAAGAATTTTTGCTTACCCCGTTTAATTTTGGCGTTTTCTATGGCTATTAAGTGAAAGAAATAATTTTTGAGGGTGTACAAGGTGAATTAAAAATAGCTTTTATATAAGTGAGAAGAATTTTTAGTAAAACGTCTAAGGTTTTCTCCAAAGTTTACTTTTACATAAGTAGAGGGATGAATTTTCAAGATATACCCCCTAAAAATAGTAGTTTGGTGGCAAGAGATGAGGATCTTTTCTTTGAAGCCTTAAGTTTTGCTTCTTCTCAAGGCTATTAGGTGAGAGGAAGTTTGTAAACATACTTTGAATTTTTGAAAAAGCACCCAGCCAAAACGCCATTCTCGTGGCTATTAAGTGAGGGAACTTTAGCAAATCACCCCACCAAAAAGCTTTTACAGTTGCCTTTATATAGGCGAGGAGAAAATTTTTTTGAGTTAGGGTGGTCACTTGACGTTGAAAACTGCTTTTATATAAGTGTAGGGGTGAAAATTTTGTTCGCATAATTACCCCCGCGAAGTCCCTTGTAAAGTAAGATGAAGTTTATTTTTTACTTGCAAAGATCCCCTTACGAAACGGCAGATATAGTAGAGGGGCTCTCGTAAACAACTTGTAAACTGTACGCTTTTTGGTTGTGCAAGTACCCTCTGAATTCCCTTGTATAAGTGAGGGGGTATTATAAAAAACTTTAAGAAATTTTCAAAAAGCTTGCACTTTTGATGCCGCTTCGATGACTACCAATTGAGAGAGTTTTATGCTTTTATTTCTTACATATCGCGCCTTAAAAGTCGCAGGAAATTACCGCCCGTGAAGGAGAGAAATGGGCTTCGCCTCGCGGCTCGGAGGTGCGATGTCGAGTGGGTTTTCTCACAAACAATTGATGCTTGCAGAGCGTCCGTCACTCTGAGCAAGCACTGCCTTTGTCATTACAACGGCGCTTGGCTTGCTTTTGTGTCTTTCACTCTTAGCAAGCATTGGATTTGTAATGACAAATCCCTT
>JAFQOJ010000066.1 GCA_017403265.1 Clostridia bacterium | reverse complement strand
TCGACACAAAATCTTTGATTTTGCGACAAATTTTCTTTGAAAATTTGTCCATACCCATTGCAATGAATGCCCAGCAAAATTAAATCATAGAATTTAATTTTGCTATATCCGCTTAAAAAGTGGCTTGTCGAAGCGCTTTCAAGCGTTTCGACAAACAACAATCATTATCAGTGACTTTGTCGCGTTTGAAAATTAAGTTAATTTTATTCTTCCTCTTCTAAATCGGAAAGGTGTTCAATTTCATCACTAAAGGTACTGTAATCACCGTACATACCCGAATATTTGGATTTTTTCATAATGTGGATAGCGTCAGGCTCAATAAATAAGCCTACCTTTTCCCCTACTTTATGCTCGTCGGTGGTTTGTATCATCCACTTAAATCCGCAAACGTCAACAATGATTTCGTAATGTACACCAAGGAAGGTAACAGAAGTAACCTCACCTGAAAGCATACCTTTATCAAGCGAAACAATATCAACGTCCTCGGGACGAATAACTATGTCTACCCTTTCATTCTCAGCAAAGCCGCTATCAAGACATTCAAATTCTCTGCCGTTAATTTCGGCGAGGAAATCTTTTTTCATAACACCGTCCAAAATATTACTTTCGCCTATAAAATCTGCTACAAAAGCATTCTCAGGCTCGTTATAAATATCCTGAGGGGTTCCGATTTGCTGAATAATACCCTCATTCATAACAACAACGGTATCAGACATTGCAAGGGCTTCTTCTTGGTCGTGGGTAACAAAAACAAAGGTTATTCCAAGGCTTTTTTGAATGTTTTTAAGCTCCACCTGCATATCCTTACGAAGCTTTAAATCCAAGGCGGCAAGAGGTTCATCAAGAAGCAGCACCTTAGGACGGTTTATAATAGCTCTGGCAATAGCAACACGCTGCTGCTGACCGCCCGAAAGCTTTGAAATATCTCGTTTTTCATAACCCGAAAGATTAACAAGCTTCAAAATATCGGAAACCTGTTTTTTAATCTCCTGCTCGGGTGTTTTTTTAACTCTAAGACCAAAGGCAATATTTTCATAAACGTTAAGGTGTGGGAATAGCGCATAACGCTGAAAAATGGTATTGACCTGACGCTTATGAGGGGGCAAATGGTTAATGCTTTCGCCCTCAAATAAAACATCACCCTCATCGGGATTGACAAAGCCTGCAATTACCCTAAGGGTGGTAGTTTTACCGCAACCTGAAGGTCCCAAAAGGGTAACAAACTCTTTGTCTTTGATTTTAAGATCGATTTGATCTAAAACCTTTTCCTCGTCGAAGGTGACTGAAATATTTTTAAGTTCTACTACGTTTTTCAATTGTTTACAACTCCCTTTGCGGACACAAAGTGCCGCGAAAACTTTTAAAGTTCTACGCGATACCCGCGGTTTCTCTGCCAAACTGCCCTCCGCAAAGGGTTTTTCATAGCCCTCTCGCAACACTAACACGCGGGAGCTACGGCACTAAAGCTTGAAGCCGCTTTTTTAAATCTTTCGCTGTAATCATTATAGCAGAAAAATACTGCCCTAATGATAAAATATTCTAGAATATAATATACAACTAAATACTACAAATGTCAACAATTTATTAACAAACAACATCTCGTTTTACCTATTTGTTTTTTAATGATCAAAACTAAAGATTTTTTTGCAAAACTATTTTAGTATATATAGATAAAAATGATTATAAATTTTGTTTGAATTGCATCTAGATTTTTTTAGACGTTTATGATAAACTTTTCCTGTTATAATGTGCAATTATACACATATTTTTAAAAGGAGTTTAAATTATGAACGAACAAACAAAATTTAATGAACTTCAACAAAAAGCTATTGCTATTTCAAATGAAGTAAAAAAGGTTATTATAGGTAAAAATGATATTATCGATAGACTTCTTATTTCCTTCTTAGCTAGAGGTCACGTTTTGCTAGATGACATCCCCGGTGTTGGTAAAACTACAATGGCTCTTGCATTCTCCAGAGCTATGAACCTTAACCATCAGCGTTTACAGTTTACACCTGATGTACTTCCTACCGATGTTACCGGTTTTTCTGTATACAATAAGGATACCGATACCTTTACATACAAACCCGGCGCTGCAATTTGCAATCTCTTCCTTGCGGATGAAATTAACCGTACCTCAAGTAAGACTCAGTCTGCTCTTTTGGAGGTTATGGAGGAAGGCAAAGTAACTATCGACGGTATTACCCGCGAGTTACCAAAGCCCTACATTGTTATTGCTACTCAAAATCCTATTGGTTCAATTGGTACTCAAATGCTTCCTGAATCACAGCTTGACCGTTTTATGGTAAAGATTTCTATGGGTTATCCCGATGTTGAGAGCGAATACGCTATTTTAAAGGGTAAGCAAAACCGCAATCCTTTAGAGGCTGTAAACGAAGTTGCTTCGGCTGAAGATATTGTTGAAATGCAGCAAATCGCTGAGCAGGTTTACGTAAGTGATGATATTTACCACTACATTGCAAAACTTGCTGAGACTACCAGAAATCACGAAATGTTAGAGCTTGGTATGAGCCCCCGCGGTTCTATTGCAACCGCCCGCCTTGCCAGAGCCTACGCATTTATTAAGGGTAGAAACTACGTTGTTCCCGATGATGTTGCAGCAGTTTTCCTTGATGCTTCTTCTCACCGTGTAATTTTAAGCCCTAAAGCCAGAGTAAACGGCACAACAGTAGAAAATGTTATTGATGATATTCTTAAAACTGTTGAAATTCCTGCAATTGAAGAACAATAAAACCAAATTTTCATGATTTAACTTGTATGTGAGGTTTTATAATGGCAATTATACGAATACTTTATGCAGCGTTCGTAGTAATCGCAGGAATTTTTGTGATTATGTACGTCGATTCGCTGTCGTTACTTATGTTCATTGTAACCCTTGCCCTACCTCTGTTTTTATTCTTACTTCTTGCCGTTGCAAGAATTTTTACAAGAATAACTGTCGAGGCGCCCGACCCCATTACTGTAAAAGGGCAATCTGTTTCAGTGAAAATTAATTTAAAAAATCTTTCTTTTATTTCGTTACCTACTATGCGCGCAACCATTACATATCAAGGCGCTTTTTCATCCGAAGATGAGAAAACCGAAATCACCTTCCCTCTTCACGCGCTTACAAACCAAACCTCAAGTTTTGATATTAACTCAGAACATGTAGGTGTTGTAAAGGTTACGCTTGACAATATTTATATGTATGATTATTTCCGCTTGTTCCGTTTTAAGTATAAAATCAACAAGCACTACGAAATAACATTCTTACCTGAAATACTACCGATTTCTATGGATATTCGCCAAAACACCCTTTTAGGTGTGGATTCAGATGTATTTTCTAAATCCAAAAAGGGCGACGACCCATCAGAGGTTTTTGCTATTCGTGATTATGTTGGCGGTGACAAGCTTAACAGAATTCACTGGAAATTAAGTAGTAAACAGGATACCCTTATGGTTAAGGATTACAGCTTACCTATTAATAACAGTATTACCATTATTCCTGAGCTTGCGGCTGAAGATAACGAAAAACTGTTAAGTGATATTGATGCTGTAATTGAAACCACCTTTAATCTTTCCAACTTCCTTTGCGAAGCTGAAATTGTGCATCACATTTGTTGGTTTGACCCAAAAACCTCTCGCTCTTTTGATGAGGAAATTAAAAACACCGATGATATGTTTGCAACAATGGGTCTTATGCTTGCCTGTGGTTTAGATTCAACAGGCGGCTCTTTGGAAAATTGGAAGAAAGACCGTCCAATATGCTCTCACGTGGCATATGTAACCGCTCTTCAAAATGCTTCTTCGCTTAGCGATTTGGGCGAAATGTCTTTTGCTACCTTCTATTCAGTTTTCAAAATTGGCGATGAACTGGCAAATGCAGAAGGAACTGCAGGTTCCGTTCAGTTTATTACAGTTAATCCCAATAAGGTTACCGACTCTTTAGCCGGAATAAAGCTTTAGGAGGTGTTGGATATGAAAATAAAATCAAAGGCTACCAATACCGTTACCGAGCAGCAACCCGCTTTAGATACAGGCGTTAGATTTAAGTACACCGGAAGTAAAACAACTGCTAACAAAGCGCTTTCCTACATTATGGGAACCTTAATGAACTACATTTTGACCATAATTATTGGTCTTGGCGCTATGCTTAGCTTTACTACAATGTTTTCCGTTGAGTATCACAACGCATTGTTTTTAGTTTTGCTATTACTTTTCGGACTTGGCGTTAATATTGCACTTCAAATCAAAAAGAAAATAGTTAAGTATGTTCTTTGGGGTGTGCTTGGATTAATTGTTGCGCTACCCTTTATATTCTTTAACCTTACATTATCAGGTTTTGAATATGTAAGAGACTTTGTTTTGGTTGGCATTGCTGAAAATATGCGTTGGTCTGTGCCCGAGCTTTCTTACACCTTCTCAGAGGCTATGAAGCTTGATACAACCTTTTTACTTACTATTGTTGGTCTTTTAGTAGTTTATGGCGTAACCTATTTCACGGTTAAAAGAATAAACTTCTTCTTTATTTTCCTTATTACCTTCCCTCTTTTTGAGATTGGCGCCCTTTTTGGTATGGTTCCTAACCATTTCTGGTTTGCGGCTATGCTTTCGGGCTGGATGGGCGTTTTTGCTATGCATAGCTCAACCTTTATAAGAAAAATTAAGAAAAAAAGAAGCGATAAAAAGAAAACAAAAACTACTGCAGCTGAGAGAAAACAAACTCTGGTTTCTTCTATTGGTATGATTGTTGCAATCATCACCTTTTTAACCTTTGCTTTGGGTAACTTTATTGTTGAAAAGGCAGGTTACAGCCGTCCTGAGGATATGAAACAACTCAGAAGCGATTTTAAAACCTATGTTTCTGATTTGATTGATTATATTTTAGGCACCGATAATGACGGTAGTATGCGCGAAGGTAAGCTTTACCAGCTTGATGACCGTGAGATTAAAAACCGTCACTACCTAACACTTCAATCACACTTTGCCGATCAAAGCTATTTGCGAGGTTACATTGCCGGTGAATACACAGGTTCATCCTGGGAGGCAGCTGAAATAGAGCCAAACTATGCTTGGCTAAATGAGGTATTTGAGTCCAGCGGCTTATATCCTCAAAATATGCAAGGTAAAGCTCTTGTTGAAATTGCTGAGAGAAATCCTTTTGTTAAAAACTCTATTTCTAACATTACCATCAGTAACTTAAGGCGTAAAAAGGACTACGCCTACACTGCCTACGTTCCTTTAATTAACAATGACTTTAATTTAAGCGGCGAATATATGATTGAGCCTAAAAACAAGTCTGAATATACCTACTCTGCCTTTACCAATGTAGGCTCACTGTTTACGGTAAACACCAGCGACATCTACAACGAAAAAACATATTCATCTATATGGAAGGAATATACTAAGTACGTTAAATACACCTACACCAAGGCGCCTAGCGGACTTAATGAAGTTCAAACAATTGTAGACGGTCTTGTGCAGGGTACAGGCTACGGCTTTAATGGTGAAGGTATGGCGTTATCCAATATAGAAATCGCCGACCGCATTAGAGAATATTTAAAGGCAAATGTTAAATATTCTTTAGTCACACCTGCTGTGCCTGAGGGCGAAGATTTTGTTTCTTGGCTTTTACTTGAAAACAAAAAGGGTTATGCTCCTCACTATGCAACTGCTATGGCAATTATGCTTCGTATGGCAGATGTTCCTACACGTTATGTTGAGGGTTATGTTATTACCCAAGAAGAGTTTAAAAACTCCACCAAAAATGAAGATGGCTCTATGACTACCGAGCTTACAGATGCTAACGCACACGCTTGGATAGAAATTTACGAAAGCAATTACGGTTGGTTCCCCATTGAAGCAACTCCAGGCTTCTACGAGGGAAGACTTATTGATGAGCTTGATATTTCAAATGAAAACTTAGATGCTCCCGAACAGCCTGAAGAGCTTTTACCCGAAGACAGTGAAGATTCTGATATGATCTTCATAGAAGAAGAAGTTCCCGAGCTTGAGCTTATAGAGGATGAGGAAACTCCCGCTACACCTTTACAGATTATAATTAACATTATTAAATATTTCTTTATATTTGTTGGTTTAACTGTAGCTAGCTTTATTGTATTGCTTCTTCTTACCTTTATCATCTTAGTAATACGACGGTTGATTAGGCTAAAGCTTCTTAAAATGAGTATATCTTCTAGCAACTATAACAGAAAAGTAACGGCTATTTACAAGTATTATATTCGTTTGTTACGATTTGATAATATTGTTAATACCGAACACCTCCCCTACCTTGAGTTTGCACAGAGGGTTGCGGCTGAGTCTACTGTTATTGAGGGCGAAAAGCACATTATTTTAATGAACAAGTTCTTAAAATACCGCTTTAGCGATCAAGTACTAACCGATGATGAGTTGTTATACCTTGAAGAGGTTGTAACAGAATTCCGCCAAAACAAAAAGAAATTAATTTCAGGTGAGGATAAGTTTGAATTTATGTTCATTGAAAATCTTGGCTAATGCTGAAAGGGTGATATTATGAAACGTTTTTTGACTGTGTTGTTATGCATTTCTTTACTTATTACAGCCCTTTCGGGTTGCAATGAAAAAGGAACACCAAAAATAAGCATTGCAACCGTTCAAAACTCAGCTTCCGCTTTTCTTTCACATATGATTGAGGAAAACGGCGAGGATGACCCATACATTTATGAATTAAACCTCTCCCTGCTTCCAAGCGGCGCCAGATATTCCATTACCCTAAATTACGCGGATATTGCAGTTATTCCCGTTGAGCTTGCGGCACAACTGCACAAAAGATCTGACCCCAAGATTAAAATTCTTGCAGGTATTTCGGTTGGCGGATTTGAGCTTGTATCTACCAAAAGCATTACCGATATTTCAGAATTAAAGGGTCAAACAATTTATATTAGCGAACACGATACCCTTATGGAAAATCTTTTAAGATATTTGGTAAGCTTTTACGGTATTGACCCATTTGAAGAAATAAAGTTTGAATTCACTTCAGACAACTACACGCTTATAGAAAAAATTTCAAACGGCGATGTTTCGTTTGCTTTATTTGAATCTTCGGATGCCGCGTGGGCAAAAGCCGAGGTTGAAAATCTTGTTTCATATAACCTTACAGATGAGCTTGCTAAAAAGTTAAATAATCCTTCGATTGTAAACTACTGTGTTGTTGCAAGAAGTGATTATGTAAGGGATAATCCCAAAGCCATTGAATATTTGCTTGGTGAGATTGAGGCTTCACTTAACAAGTCATCTAATTTAAGTGAAACGCTTTCTTTGGCTAAAAAGCACGAGCTGATTTACTCTGATTATTGCGGTGAAGAATTTTTAAAATCCTGCAAAGCCGACTTTATTAGCGGCGATGAAATGAAGAGAAAGCTTACGGCATATTACAAGCTTATTTATAAAGTAAAGCGTTCGTTACTAGGCAACGAGATTCCCTCTAACGAAATTTACTATATATCTTAAAATTTAACTGCCAATTTTCACATTTTGCACCCCCAATATTGGGGGTGCATTGTCATTTTGTTAAAAATTAAACAAAAGTTGCTTTTTTTCTTGCAATTTCGTGCATTAGAATTTATAATATAGATAATGGCTTGAATTTTTTAAAGCTAAAGTTTGAAATTATTATATTGAAAGGAGTTTCCCTTATGAATTATTCTCATGAAGTGGAACAAATGTGTCCTCTTGCTAAGGGCGCTTATCACGGTCCCGCCCCCATTCCGGAAGAAGGTAAATGGGTACAGGTTAAAGAAGTTAAGGATATTTCCGGTCTTACCCACGGTATCGGCTGGTGCGCTCCTCAACAAGGTACCTGCAAACTTACTCTTAACGTTAAAGAAGGCGTTATTGAAGAAGCTTTGGTTGAAACTATCGGTTGTTCCGGTATGACTCACTCTGCTGCTATGGCTTCTGAAATTCTTATTGGTAAAACTCTTCTTGAAGCTCTTAATACCGACCTTGTTTGCGATGCTATCAATACTGCAATGCGCGAACTTTTCTTACAGATCGTTTACGGTCGTACTCAGACCGCTTTCTCTGAAGATGGTCTTCCTGTTGGCGCAGGTCTTGAAGATCTTGGTAAGGGTCTCCGTTCACAAACCGGTACTACCTATGCTACCAAAGCAAAGGGCCCACGTTACTTAGAGCTTGCTGAAGGCTACATCACCAAGGTTGCTGTTGATGAAGCTGGCACCATTATTGGTTACAAATTCGTTCACCTTGGCAAAATGATGGATATGATTAAAAAAGGTATGGACGCTAACGAAGCTTTAGCTAAGGCTAGCGGTCAATACGGTCGCGTTGATGACGCTGCAAAGCTCATTGACCCCCGTGAAGAATAATTAGGAGGGAAACGATAATGGCTTTATTTGAAAGTTATGATAGAAGAATTAAACAAATCAACGAAGAACTCGCAAAGCACGGCATCGCTTCCGTTGAAGAGGCTAAAGAAATCTGCGATAACGCAGGCGTTGATGCTTATAATATCGTTAAGGGTATTCAGCCTATCTGCTTTGAAAATGCCGCTTGGGCATACGTTGTAGGCTGTGCTATTGCTATTAAGGACGGCGTTAAATCCGCTGCTGAAGCTGCTGAAAAAATTGGTCTTGGTTTACAGTCCTTCTGTATCCCCGGTTCTGTTGCTGATGACCGTAAGGTTGGTCTTGGTCACGGAAACCTCGGCTCTATGCTTCTCCGTGAGGAAACCAAGTGCTTTGCATTCCTTGCAGGTCACGAATCATTTGCTGCTGCTGAAGGCGCTATCGGTCTTGCAAACAGTGCAAACAAAGCTCGTAAAGAGCCTCTTCGCGTTATCCTTAACGGTTTAGGTAAGGATGCCGCTCAAATCATTTCTCGTATTAACGGTTTCACCTACGTTCAAACCCAGTTTGACTACTACACCGGCGAATTAAAGGTTGTTAACGAAACCGCTTATTCTAACGGCGAGCGCGCAAAGGTTCGCTGCTACGGTGCAGATGACGTTCGTGAAGGCGTTGCAATCATGCACAAAGAAGGTGTTGACGTTTCCATTACAGGTAACTCCACCAACCCAACCCGTTTCCAACACCCCGTTGCAGGTACCTACAAAAAGGAATGCATCGAGCAGGGTAAAAAATACTTCTCCGTTGCTTCAGGTGGTGGTACAGGTCGTACTCTCCATCCCGATAATATGGCTGCAGGTCCTGCTTCCTACGGTATGACCGATACTATGGGCCGTATGCACTCTGACGCTCAGTTCGCAGGTTCTTCTTCCGTTCCTGCACACGTTGAGATGATGGGTCTTATCGGTGCAGGTAACAACCCCATGGTTGGTATGACTGTTGCTTGCGCAGTTGCAGTTAACGAAGCACTTAATAAATAAGATTTTATAAGACTTTGTAAGGGAGGGTCTCTGTGCCCTCCCGTTTTCTTTTACAAACAAAAAATCCACCCGTACACATATACGTGCAGGTGGATTTTATCATTATTCCGTATAAAATTTATCCTCCAACCATTTGGCGGGATTATTTTCAATGTATTTGCATATTTCAATATAATCCTTTTCGCCACGTATTATGTGGTCGTGAAAGGAACGTTGGAAAATGGGTGTGCCGATTACACCGCATATTTCGTTAATTTCCCTTGTGACGTTATATTTTAACCATCCCACAATGTTCGAAACCGTAGGGGAGGGGTCTCCCCTCCCGCCATTTTTTATGCACAAAATAATATGAATATGGTTTGGCATTATAACGTATTTATCAAAATTCACATT
>JAFQOJ010000065.1 GCA_017403265.1 Clostridia bacterium | reverse complement strand
CTCGGTACCCTAAACGGTGTTCTCGCATATCCATTATAACACCTATTTTAAATTCTGCACTATAAACTTTATTCTTTCCACCTTTTTTACGCATAAAAAATATGCACCTCCAAAAGTGTCTAACTTTTGGGGTGCATATCAATTTCATCGAGGTTTTTAGCATTTTATTTTTGATTTCTTCCGTTTTCGTAAGGGATATATTTCACCTTGCGTTTTTTCTTTGGAAGATTTAAAAGAATACAAGCTAAAATAAATACCGCCACTATTATTGCAAGGGTTAGATATACAATTTTCATATAATCGCTTGCAAAGAAATTTTTAACAGAACGTATAATCGCGAGTATTTCATTTTTTTCTACATTATTGCCTGCTACTAAGTCAACTTTGCCGATAAGCTTTTCGGCATAGTAAACCTCAGCTTCGCCTAAAACGTCGCCTTTTTTAATAGGCGCATCCACGCTTTCGGCTATAAGTTTATTTTCAACAACAAGGGTGGATTGGTCGGCTCCGTTTGGAAGTATGGTTACAAACGGCTCTTTAAAATAAAGCGATACAAAATCAGTTTCGCTTGAAAGCTCTACAGGGATTTCGCACACAGGCTGATCCGAATTTGCAACTTCTTTATAAGAAAAATTGTTAAATGCCCAACGGTAAAGCTCTTTGCTTTCAGAAAAGTCGTAACGCTTTTGGGTACTGTTGGTACAACCGAAAAGAATACACATATAATTATAGTTGTTATAAGAAGCAGTGCTTACAAGGCATCTGCCTGCTTCATCAGTGAAGCCGGTTTTTACACCGCTTGCATATTGGTACCAATAATTAGTGTTTTTATCAAGCAAAAAGTTGGTGGTTGAAAGGGTTCGCCCCGTGCCTTTAGTAGTTTCGAAATGGTAGCGTGATTGCGAAGTGACAGTTTTAAAAAGATCATACTTCAAAGCGTACTTTGTAAGCGTATAGGTATCGCGGACGGTGGTGTAGGTTTCTTCTTCATGAAGACCTACAGGGTTAGAGTAATGAGTGCCGCTAAGACCTAAAGCCTTAGCCTTATCGTTCATCATTTTAACAAAGTTTTCATAATCACCGCCGAAAACTTCAGCCGCTAAGTAAGTGCAGTCACCGTAGGAAGATAAAAGCACAGTGTATAATAGGTCAAGATGTGTTAGTTCTTCACCCTCTTCTAAAAGCGATACCGAAAGACCTGTACCTAAAACCACATCTAAGCATGACTTATTGATTTTCACCTTCGCCTTTGGGTTGAATTTTTCGCTTTCAAGCATAATGAGGGCGGTCATAATTTTGGTAATAGATGCAGGATATACCTTTTTGTCTATATTTTTTTCGAAGAGTATTTCGTCGGTATCCGTTGATATTAACATTCCTGCTTTTGCGGTTAAATCAATGCCTGTGGGCTCATAGGCATAGGAAGTTATTGGGGTGAAAACTGTCACAAAAATTAAAATAAATATAAAAAAAGCAGAAAAAATCTTTTTTGCCATAGAAATCTCCTTAAAAGTATGGTACAATAGTTACGTTATATTTATTATAGCATAATTTTGAATTTTTTAAAGTGTTTTTTGTAATTTGAGGTGAAAAATTTTGATATATGTTACCGGTGATATGCATGGTGATTTACAGCGGCTTTATGATAAGAATTTCAGACACCTTAAAAGCGGCGATGTTCTTATAATTTGCGGCGACTTTGGCTATATTTTCGGTGGAGATAAAACCGAAAGGGAAGTTATAGACTATCTTGCCACCAGACGCTTTGTTACCGCATTTATTGACGGTACGCACGATAATCTTGAAACTGTAAACCGCGCACGTGTTACTTATTGGCACGGCGGAATGGTACATAGAATTAAGGGTAATTTAATACACTTAATGCGCGGGCAGATTTTCAATATTGACGGCAATAGCTTTTTCACTTTTGGTGGTGGAGAGAGCACCGACAAGGATATGAGAAGAGAACAGGGTACTTGGTGGAGTGACGAGGAGCCTACTGCTTTTGAAATGGCAGAGGGTGCTAAAACACTTGACGAAGCAGGATGTAAGGTAGATTATATGATTACCCATGAGCCGCCTTCGCTTGTAAAAAGCGCCATGCTTTTAAGAAAGGGCGACAGTGACCGAATTAATAAGCTTAACGGCTATTTTGAAGAGCTTGGGCGATCTGTGGAGTTTAAGCATTGGTATTTTGGTTCGCTTCATGAGGATAGGGTTATAACCTCTCGCCATACCTGTGTTTATAAAGATTACATAGCAATACCGCCTAAGGAGTAATGACATCTTGACAAGTATGGTATAATGATTATAGATTACTATTTTCGGAGGAACTAATTATGGATACCGAGAAATTATGTATGGGTTGTATGAATGATATTGACGGCGAGCAGATTTGCCCTATTTGCGGGTATGACAACTCTTTGCAAAATCATTCACAAGCATTACCTGTTAAATTTATAATTAAAAATAGGTATATCATAGGTAAGGCGCTTTCGGTTAACGGTGAAGGCATTACCTATATCGGCTGGGATTTAAGAAATAATAATTCGGTTAAAATTAAGGAATATTTCCCGCTTGGAATCGCTTTTAGAAATCCTGATGCCACTGTTTCTATTTTGCCCGATAAAAAATATGTTTTTAACGAGGGGTTACTTGAGTTTATCGAAATCGGCCGCGTTATAATGGGCAAATCTCTATCTGCTTTGCAGGAAGTGGAAGATGTATTTGAAGCCAGCGGTACAGCATATACTGTTTATCACAATATTCAAGGCATCACTTTGTCAGACTTTTTAAACCGTAACGGTGGTGTATTAAAGTGGGAGCAGGCACGCGCTTTGCTTTTACCGCTTATTGACACTGTTAAAGCTATGAACGATATAGGTATATATCATAACGCTATTAGTCCCGAAACAATTATTGTGGGCCGTGACGGGAAGCTTCGCCTTACAGATTATAGCATTAAAAGGCTTCGTATTTCTGATAGTGATGTTGAAAGTGAACTTTACGACGGCTATGCTGCTATAGAGCAGTACGGAGTAGCGAATATGAAAGCAGGTACATATACCGATGTTTACGGTCTTTGTGCAACCTTGTTTAGAATATTTATTGGTTCCGATATCCCTAAGGCTACTTTAAGAATGGAAAACCCAGGTCTTGCTATTCCTACAAAATTTGCCGAAGAATTGCCTCGTCATGTATTAGCAGCGATGGCTAACGGTTTAAAGGTTAACCCTAACGAGCGCACCGCAAACATTGAGGCTCTTAAAAATGAACTTGTTTACGGCGAAATAGTTGAGGCAGATCCCGAAGTAAAAGCAGAAGTTAAAAGTTCAAGCAAAGAAGAAAAATCCAAAGAGAAGAAAACTTCAGGTGTAAAATATGCTGTAGCTTCTGCGGGTATTACTGCCGTTGTTTTCTTGTTAGTCGGCGCGGTGTTGTATTTCAGTTTATTTAAGGGTAATAAAGAAAATAATACTCCTACCGAGAGCAATGTTGTAGTATCGGTTCCCGAAGAAGAGGATACTACAAGTAAGTATGAGGATTTACCCGAAAAGACATATACGGTTCCCGATTTCACAGGTAAAACCTATGCGGAAATTTTAGAAGATGAAAACAACGAAAACTTTGTATTTGTTATAAAGGATAGCAAGGTTTATTCTTCAGATTTTGCGCGCGGTCAAATTTGCAAACAGTCTGTTAAAAAGGGAAAAGAGGTTAAAAAGGAAACCAAGATTGAGCTTACTATAAGTCTTGGTTCTAAAGAATTTAAAATGCCTAATGTGGTGGGTCTTGACGAACAAAGCGCTAAATTAGAGCTTTTAAAGGCAGGATTCCTTTATGAGAACATAAGAGTGCTTGAAAAGTATGACGAAAATAGCGAGCCTGGCAAAATATTAGAGCAAACACCTGAACATTCTGAAAAGGTAAACGCCGATATAGTTGTAAGCATTTACAAAAATACCTACGAAGGTGAAGACCCTGTACAAGGCGGTGATGACCAAGCTATTTTAGATGAATATACAAGTGAAGTTGGACAGCAAAATTAGTACTTGATTTTTTAAAAGCTTTGTGATATAATGGTTGCAGTTAGTAAGAAAGGTGAGTGGCAAACAGCCGCTCACTTTTGTTTTGCGAGGAGGGAAACTATGGCAAACGCTGCTGATAGAGTGTATGAGCTTATTAAGGATACTGTAAATAGGCAGGGTGTAGAGCTTTGGGATGTTCGCTTTGTAAAAGAAGGTGTATCGTGGTATTTGCGAGTTTTTATTGATAAGAGCGATGGCATCACCATTGATGACTGTACAAACGTTTCGCACGCTATTGACCCTGTAATTGACGCTGCTGACCCGATTGAAAAATCCTATTACTTAGAGGTTTGCTCTTGCGGGCTGGAACGAGAGCTTGTAAAGCGTGAACACTTTAAAAAGGTTATAGGTCAAAAAATAAAGCTAAAGCTTTATAAGGCGATTGACGGTGTGAAGGAATTTACAGGCAACCTTTCATCTGCCGATGAAAAAATTGTTTTGGATATAGATGGTGAAACAAAGGAATTCGGCTTTAAAGAAATATCTAAAGCAAATTTATGTGATTTTGAGTAAAAAACTATTATATATATTTGGAGGAATTGAGAAAAAATGGCTAAGAGTAAAAAAACCAAAAAGACAGACAACGCAGCAGAATTTTTTATTGCGCTTAAATTGATGGAGGAAGAAAGAGGTATTCCTAAGGAATTTATAGCAGAAAAAATTGCAGACGCAATTATTGTTGCAGCACGCAAGGATTTTGGCGGTAATGACATTGTATCCTGTGTGATTGACTGCGAGAAGGAAATTTTATCAGTTACAGCGCGTAAAACAGTTGTAGACGAGGTTTTAGATCCTTATACCGAAATTTCTAAAGAAGAGGCTGTTGCGATAGATCCAAGCTCCATAGAAAACGGATTCGTTGATATTAAGCTTGATACAAGAAACTTTGGACGCGTAGTTGCGCAAAATTCTAAAAACAATTTCAGACAGGGTGTTCGCGAAGCTGAAAGAGGACAGACTTTGGCTGAGTTCCAAAGCAAAACTCATGAGCTTGTTACAGCTGTTGTTCAAAAAATTGACCCAAAAACAGGCAATGCTATTTTAACAATCGGTCATAGCGATGCTACTTTGCCTAAGCTTGAACAAGTACCCGATGAGCTTTTAAAGGAAGGCGACCACATAAAAGTTTATGTTGTAGATGTTAAAGAAACCGACCGCGGAGCGCGTATTATGCTATCTCGTACACATCCGGGTCTTGTTAAGCGCTTATTTGAAAAAGAAGTTCCTGAAATTTTTGACGGCACTATCGAAATTAAGTCGGTTTCCCGACAGGCAGGCTCCAGAACAAAGATTGCGGTTTATTCACCCGACCCTGAGGTTGATGCGGTAGGTGCTTGTATCGGTCCTAAGGGCGAGCGCGTAAACAACATTGTAAACGAGCTTGCAGGCGAAAAAATTGATATCGTAAAATACAGCGACGACCCAACTTTATTTGTTGCAGAAGCTTTATCTCCTGCAAGAGTTGCTAAGGTTGAAATTGAGTCCGAAGAACCTAAGGTTTGCAAGGCTAGCGTCCCCGAAGAACAGTTATCGCTTGCAATTGGCAATAAAGGTCAAAATGTGCGTCTTGCCGCTAAACTTACAGGCTGGAAGATTGATATTCATCCCGAAAGCGGATTTTTCGGTGAATAATTAAATTGAAGTGAGATTTTGTTATGAGTGTAAAAAAAATTCCTATGCGAATGTGTACTGCATGCCGCGAAATGAAGCCTAAAAAAGAGCTTATAAGAGTAGTTAAAACCCCCGAAAATGAAATTAAGCTTGACTTAACGGGAAAGCTGAACGGCAGGGGGGCTTACATCTGCAAGAGCGAGGAGTGTCTTAAAAAGGCACAAAAGTCAGGTGCACTGTCCCGCGCTTTTTCTTGCGAAGTAAAAAGTGAAATATATGAAAGATTAGCTAAGGAATTATCCGATGCCAAGTAGTAAAAATCTTACTCTGTTAGGCTTTGCCGCAAAAGCTTTAAAGCTTGATTACGGCATGCAAAAATCTATCGAAGCTTTAAAAAAAAATCGCTCAAAGCTTATAGTTACGGCATGCGATTTATCCGAAAAAAGCAAAAAAGAAATTTTATTTTATACAACTAAACAAAATATTCGTCTGGTCACAAGTGATGTGACAATAGAAAAATTATCTACCGAAGTAGGTAGAAAATGCGGCGTTATTTCCGTTAACGATAACGGTTTTGCCGATGCAATATTTAATAATCAGGAGGCTAACAGTAATGCCAATGACCAATAAATACAAAATAAGCGACCTTGCTAAAGATTTTGGTATTAGTTCTAAGGAAGCAGTGGCTTTAATAACTGAAATTACAGGTGCTGAAAAAAAGGCAAGCAATACTTTAAATGAAGTAGAGGTTGGGCTTTTCTTTGATAAAATCACCAAAGATAATCAGGTTAAAAGCTTTAAAGCTTATTTTGAAACAGGTGCCGAATCACGCGAAAAGGCTAAAAAGGCACGCGAAGAGGAAAAGAATAAAAAGCTTTTAGAGCAAATGGCTATTTTAGAGCAATTAAAGGCTGCTGCTGCCGCTCAAAACGGCGAAGAGCCAAAGAAGGAAGAAAAACCAGAGCCTAAAAAAGCTGCGAAGATTCCTAAAGAGGAGAAAAAGGAAACAACTAAAAAGATAGGTAAAATTGAAGGCGCTCCCAAGGTTGAAGTGGCTAAAGAGGAGCCTAAAAAGGAAACCAAAAAGAAGGCTAAAGCAGAAGAGCCTAAGGCTGCACCTAAGAAGGAAGAGCCAAAGAAGGAACACAAGCCTTCCGACCCTCAACCATTTGTTTCCAAAAAGAAGGATAAGGTTGCAGGCGAAGCTCCTAAAAGGGGTCCCGCAGAAATCCGTCATATTGATACCCGTACTTCTAACATCAATATTGACAAATACAATGAAAAATACGAAAATATATCTCCTGCTAACTCGATGAAGGATAATTTTTCCCGTAAGCAGAAGATTAAACAAAAATCTCAGGATTATCGACGTCCGCAAGGCAGTAAGCGTGAAACTGAGGCTGATAAAATGCGCAGACTTCAGCTTGAGCGCATTAAAAAGACTCCTATTACAGTTACTGTTGGTGACGAAATTACAGTTGGCGAATTAGCCGCTGCTATGAAGAAAACCGCCGCAGAAGTTATTAAGGAGCTTATGAAGCTTGGCATGATGGCAGCTGTGAATCAGGTGATCGACTACGATACCGCTGAAATTGTTGTAACCGAAATGGGCGCTAAAATTGAACGCGCAGTGGTTGTTACAATTGAAGAACAGATTATGGACGATACCGAAGATACAAGTGAAAACTTGAAGCCTAGAAGTCCTGTTGTGGTTGTTATGGGTCACGTTGACCACGGTAAAACTTCATTGCTTGATGCTATTCGTAACACTGCAGTTACCGACACCGAAGCAGGCGGTATTACTCAGCATATCGGTGCATATAGAGTAAACTGTAACGGTAATGATATTACTTTCCTTGATACCCCCGGTCACGCCGCATTTACTTCTATGCGTCAGCGCGGCGCAATGGCTACCGATATTGCAATATTGGTTGTTGCCGCAGATGACGGTATTATGCCGCAAACTATTGAGGCTATAAACCATGCAAAAGCGGCAGAGGTTCAGATAATTGTGGCTATCAATAAAATGGATAAGCCTGAAGCTAACCCCGACCGTATTTTACAACAGCTTACTGAACATGGCTTAGTGCCTGAAGAATGGGGCGGAGATATTATCTGCGTACCTGTTTCAGCCAAAACCCATGACGGTATTGATAATCTGCTTGAAAATGTATTGCTTGTTGCCGAAATGCAGGAATTAAAGGCTAATCCTGACAGACGCGCTAAGGGTATTGTTATTGAAGCCCGTCTTGATAAGGGACGCGGTCCTGTGGCATCACTTCTTGTTCAAAACGGTACGCTTAAAACAGGTGATATTATTGTTGCAGGTACATCTGTTGGCCGTGTTCGTGTTATGAGCGATGAAAACGGTAAGGTATTAAAGACTGCAGGGCCCTCTGTTCCTGTAGAAATTACAGGTCTTGCCGAAACCCCCAACGCCGGCGATATTTTTGACGCTGTATCTGATGAAAGACTTGCGCGTCAGCTTGTTGAACAAAGAAAGCAAAAGGCTAAAGACGAGCTTAATAACGCTAAGCAAAAGGTTACTCTTGATAACCTGTTTGAAAATCTTTCGGAGGGTAACCTTAAAGAGCTTAATATCATTGTTAAAGCCGATGTACAGGGCTCGGTTGAAGCAGTTAGAGAAAGTCTTCAGAAACTATCTAACGAAGAGGTCCGCGTTAGTGTTATCCATGGCGGCGTAGGTGCTGTTAATGAGTCCGATGTTACCTTGGCTAAGGCTTCGGGTGCTATTATTGTTGGATTTAACGTACGCCCCGACTCTGTTGCTAAGGCTATGGCAGAGCGTGACGGTGTAGATATGCGTATGTACCGTATTATTTATGACTGTATTGAAGAAATAGAAGCTGCTATGAAGGGTATGTTAGCGCCTAAGTACCGTGAAAGTCAGTTAGGCACTGTTGAGGTTCGCAGTGTTTATAAAATTTCTTCTGTTGGTACTGTTGCCGGTTGTTATGTTACAAACGGTAAGGTTACACGCGCTTGCGAAATTCGTGTTGTACGTGACGGTATCGTAATTTGTGAAGATAAGATTGATTCGCTTCGTCGTTTCAAAGATGATGTTAAGGAAGTGGCTCAAGGTTACGAATGCGGTATCGGTCTTGAAAAATTTGCTGACATTAAGGAAGGCGACATTTTTGAAGCCTTTATTATGGAGGAATACAGAGATTAATGGCAGGATTTAGAATAAACCGTATAACATCTGATATAAAAATAGCTTTGTCAGAGCTTTTGCGAGAAGTCAAAGACCCGAGAGTCAGCAGGCTTTTAAGCATTGTTAAGGTTGATGTTTCGGGCGACCTTTCGTATGCTACTGTCTATGTCAGCGCTATCGAAGGCTATGAGTCTACCGTAAGCTCGGTTAAAGCGCTTAAAAATGCATCTGGCTTTTTAAGGCATGAATTAGGCTCAAGACTAAAACTTAGAAAAGTGCCTGAGCTTCGCTTTATTGCGGACGATTCTATAGAGCACAGCGCTAATATATCTAAAATTATCGATTCTTTTAATGGGGATAATGACGATGAAAAAAAGAGCTGATACTCGGTGCACATTGCTTACTTTAAAGCAATGTGCAAGGTATTTGAAAAAACACGATAATTATATTATTTTAACCCATGCTTCACCCGACGGTGATACCTTAGGCTCGGCTTATGCACTATATTACGGTCTTAATGAAATAGGAAAAAGAGCAAGCGTTTTATGTGCTGATATAATACCGAAAAAGTATGATTTTTTTGTTCGTGCTACAGACCATATAAAGCGCGAGGGCGCAACCGTTGTTGCGGTTGATGTTGCAGATAAAGCCCTTTTAGGTGAACTAAAAGAAGAATTTGGCGACATTGTAAATCTTAATATAGACCACCATATTTCCAATTCGCAGTTTGCAGAAAATCTTTATTTAGATGCTACTGCGGCAGCTACTACAGAAATTATTTTCGAGCTATTATCTTTAATGAAGGTTAATATTAACGATATTACCGCCAAGGCGCTTTATACCGGCTTAGTTACAGATACAGGCTGCTTTAAATATGCTACAGTTAACGCTAAAACCCATATTATTGCGGCTATGCTTTATGAATACAACATAAATGCAAGCGAAATTAACCGTCTTATGTTTGATACCAAGTCTAAAAAACTTTTAGAGCTTGAAAAACAGGTTTTAGAAACCGCTGAGTATCATTTTGATGATAAGTGTATAATACTTACAGTTACTGATAAAATGCAGGAAAGTACAGGCTGTAGCGGTACCGAGCTTGAGGGAATAGCGGTTATATCCCGCAGTGTAGAAGGTGTAAAGGCGGGCGTTACAATCAAGCAAACCGATGAAAATAAGTTTAAGGTTTCTGTACGCACTTATGACCCGCTTGATGCAAGCGCGATTTGTAAAAAATTGGGTGGCGGCGGTCACAAGGGCGCCGCAGGCGCATCTGTAAGCGGTAGCTTGGCAGAAGTAAAGGAAATGATACTTAAAGCGGTAAAGGAAGCTATGGAGGAATAAAATGCAAGGGTTTTTACTCCTTAAAAAGCCAAAAGGTATTACCTCTTTTTCGGCAGTTTCACGTATCAAGCGCTTAGTGGGAGAAAGAAGAGTGGGTCATACGGGTACTCTTGACCCTATGGCTACGGGTGTTTTACCTATTTTTTTGGGAAAAGCAACCGCTCTTTGCGGTCTTTTGCTAGATGGTAATAAACGCTATACAGCAGAAGTTAAGCTTGGCATTACCACCGATACAGACGATATTACAGGCACTGTTTTGCGTGAAAGCGAAGTGAATATCTCAAACGACAGTTTGAAAGCGGCTTTAGAACATTTTAAGGGTAAAATAAAGCAAAAGCCGCCTATTTACAGCGCGCTTAAAAAGGACGGTGTAAGGTTTTACGATTTGGCGCGTAGCGGTAAAACCGTAAATATTCCCGAAAGGGAAGTAGAGGTTTTCGCTATTGATTTGCTTAGCGTTTTGGATGAAAACAACTGCTTTACTGTGGATGTTTCGGTATCTAAGGGTACATATATTAGGTCATTAGCACGTGATATAGGTGAATACTTAGGTTGCGGTGCTACATTAACCGCATTAGAAAGAACCGAAACCTGTGGCTTTAATATAGGCGAATGTACAGATTTAGACGATTTAGACGAGCAAAATATTTGTGAGAAAATAGTTTCAGAGGAAAATGCGGTATTAAATCTTCGTGAATGCAGGGTTACTGAAAAACAGGCAATCCGCTTTTGTAACGGCGGTCAGCTTTCCTTTGAACGTTTGCATATTAACAGTTTTGCTGAAAATGAGCTAGTAAGAGTGAAATTTGGCAATATCTTTTTAGGTATAGGCAGTGCTGATTTAGAAAAAAATCAGCTTAATATCAAATGTATAATAAATGATTACAAGGCGGTGGCAGAATGAAAACGGCAATAGCTTTAGGCACATTTGACGGCATTCA
Source organism: Clostridia bacterium (assembly GCA_017403265.1). Lineage (GTDB taxonomy): Bacteria > Bacillota > Clostridia > Oscillospirales > Acutalibacteraceae > UBA737. Next base: position 4,459 of record JAFQOJ010000065.1, on the reverse strand, counting down.
TATTGCGCACCGCAGTGTTTTATCTATACCTGACGGATACAAAAAAATAGCGGTCACTTTTTTAAAACCGCCTAAAATGTATTTTGCCGATAAAGATGAGCTTATTATGGATTATGAGGATAGGGTAAAAGCGCTTGAGAAAATGGGCTTCACCGATATTGTAGCCTTGGATTTTTTAAAGGTTAAAAATACTTCGCCTAAAGACTTCTTGGATTTTTTGGTAGCTGAATATAATCCTTCGCTTATTTCTTGCGGTTTTAATTATCACTTCGGTAAAAACGGAGAAGGGGATACCGAATTTTTAAAGAAATACTGCGATAATTTTGGAATCGAATGCCGTATTTGTGAACAAGTGAATATTGACGGTGAGGCGGTTTCCTCTACGCTTATTAGAAATTTGCTTAAATGCGGTGAAATTGAGAAAGCTAACAGTCTTTTATTTCAGCCGTTTTCATTCTCGGCTATCGTTGAGCACGGGGATATGCGCGGGCGCACAATAGGTTTTCCTACGCTTAATCAGTATTACCCTGAAAATTTGGTTAAGGTTAAATTTGGTGTTTATAAAACCAAAGTTACTTTTAACCAAAAAACCTATGACGGTATTACCAATATAGGTATTAGACCAACCTTTAAAAGTGAGCGAGTTATAAGCGAAACCTTTATAAAGGATTTTTCGGGTGATTTATACGGTGAAAATGTTAAAATTACTCTGAAAGAATTTTTGCGCGAAGAAATAAAATTTGCCTCCTTAGAAGATTTAAGAGGGCAAATACAAATAGATAAAACTAAATAAAATAAAAGTTTGTATCCCAAGCGGGCAGGTACTTAAAGTGGCGCATATAAATTTTGTAGTCATCTCTGATACCTAAAACCGTTTGGGGTATTTTTATTAGGTCGTCAGTACGGTGATAGGCCGATATAAGTATTTTAGGCTTGTATTTAAGGATTGTGCTTGTAGCACCCTTTATAGCGTTTAGTTCTTCACCCTCAACATCCATTTTGATGTATGAAAAATTTAAATTCAAAGAGTCTACGGTTATGCTTTTAAGTGGTGTTCCGTCTGAAGCTATAGCCGAATTTCTGCCCGAACGCATACTAAATGGCAAATAACCGCAGCAGTCCGAAACACAGGCGTTTATAAGGCTTATATTATGTAAATGCGCTGTGTTAGCCGCTAGCTTTTTAAAGGTTTTAACATCAGGCTCAACTGCATAAATTCCCGAATAATCAGGGCAACGGCTTGCTAAGTCCAGAGCGGTGTCGCCATTATAAGCGCCTAAATCCAAAAAGGTTTCGTTTTTTAACTTTAAAAAAGTGTTATAAGGCTCATCGGGTTCTACTTCACAGTCTAATAGATAATCAATTTTTCCACTAAGTTTATATTTTATTATATTTTCAAATGTTTTTTTAGACTCTTTGTCAGCCAAACGGGAATATACAAAATCGAAATCTGCTTTATTACTTTTATAATATTCTTCTGTAAATAAACCGCCGCCTATTACTGGTACTTCGGGAGCGAAAAGCTCTTGCTCATTAGCAATTTTTTTAATATTTTCTATTACATCCGTAAGGCTACTACCAAAGCAAAGAAGCACAATCATTTGACTAAACTTTTCTTTTAATTCATTATAAGTGGAAATTTTGAAGCCGTGAAAAAGCTTATTTCTCACAAAGCCGTCACTTGCAAAAACACCCTTAAATTCTATACCGAAGTCTTCTAAAACAGATATTATTTTATCGGCGCCGTTGCCCATGCCGTATAGTACAATCGGCTTATCGGTATGTTTTAAGTATTTCCATAATTCCTTTTCCATAAATAGTACCCTTTTAACCTTTTGTTTTTTTATATTATACACGCAATTTTCAAATAATACAAGTTGACAAATTTGATCTACTGTAGTATAATTACTTTGGTTTGTAATTTCATATTTATGAAGGTGCATTATTATAACTAATATTAAAAAGATTTTTATGAGAATAGCACTTTTGCTATCGGTTTTAATATTTATTGGGTGCCTAGCTTTTTTTATAAATGATTATATTGAAAAAAGCAAAACACAAAACCTTGGCGAAACTTTTTCTACCCCTTCTAAACAAGAAGAAGCGGTAAAGGTTGATATTCCTGTTGATTTTGATGAACTCAAAAAAGTAAATAGCGATATTTATGCATGGATAAATATTCCAAATACACCTATAGATTATCCTATATTGCAAAATGAAAAGAATGAATATTACCTAAACCGTAATGTTGAAAAAAAGTATTCGGTTTACGGATGTATTTTTACAGAGGATTACAACTCTAAGGATTTTTCGGATTTTAATACACTTGTATATGGCCATAATATGAAAAACGGCACAATGTTCGGAAGTCTTAAAAAATTTAGAGATGCCACATTTTTTGAAGAAAACCGTTATATAAATGTTTATATGAAAAACCGAGTACTCAAGTATGAGATTTTTGCCGCTTGCACTTGGGATAACAAGCATATTTTGGCTTCACGTAATTTTTCACTTCCTGAAAATCGTACCGCGTATTTAGAAGAAATTATGGCGGTTAGGGATATGAATTCCCAAGTTAAAAAAGATATATCTGTTACTGAAAGTGATAAGATTATAACCCTTTCTACTTGTATGAATAATAAGAATAAGCGTTTTATCATTTCGGGAGTGCTCATATATGACAGTCAAAATCCCTCCAATTAAACACAAAAAGCTTGTTATTGTTTTAAGTATAGTACTTTCGGTTGCGGTTGTAATTACTGCTGCGGTTGCAATATTCGTTAAAATAGGTGAGGCAAAGCTTCGTGAAGAGCTTATCTTTAATGATGACGGTCTTACCGAAGATGATGCTTATCAGGATGTTGATGAGGTATTTTACAACGGTGATACCTATGTTTATAACGACGATTTGATAAATATTCTTTGTGTAGGCGTTGATAAATCTAATAATACCGACCGCAGAGACCGACAAGCAGATGCGTTGTATCTTTTATCGCTTGATACTAATAAAAAGCTTCTTAACATTTTGGCAATATCGCGAAACACTTTAGCTGATATTGATGTTTACGATATGGATAATGAGTTTTTGGATACCGAAAAAGCTCAGATATGCTTATCTTATGTTTACGGTAAGGATGATAAACAGTCAACCTTGCTTACCTGTAAAGCGGTTTCACGCTTTTTATATGATATACCGATTAACGCATACTACACGGTGTTTATGGATGCTATTGATGAGATAGTAGATGCGGTGGACGGGGTAGAGATAGTTATCCCTGATGATATGACTTCTCTTAATCCTAAATGGAAAAAGGGGAAAAAGGTTACGCTTAGCGGTGGTAATGCTTTAAAGTTTGTACAGTATCGCGGTGAAACCCATTCGCCGAGGCTTGAAAGACAAAAGCTTTTCATAAGTAGTTTTATAAAACAGGCTAAAATTGCTTTTGAAAATGATATTTCTGTTCCTGTAAGCTTGTATAAAAGTATTGCTAAAAACTCGGTGACAGATATTGAGCTTTCCGAAGTATCATATTTAGCCACACAAGCAGCGAATGCAAGAGTTAAAATGCATTCTATTGAAGGGACAATAGGCTTCGACGGTATGTATGAAACCTTCTTGGCTGATGAGACGGCCCTATATGAATCGGTTTTAAATTTATTTTATATAAAAATAACTTAAAAGGAGAAATAAAAAATGAAAAAGATATTGGCACTTTTATTGACTGTAGTATTGGTTGCGGTTATGGGTGTTACTGTTTACGCAGCACCTTCTGCAGAGGCACAGGGCGTTATTTCGGGTATGACTGTTGTTGACAGTAATGATGATGATGTTAGTTTTGCCTTAAAAAAAATTGACGGCAAGGTTAACAAGTATTTTTACAATACTTTAACAGAACTTAAAACTGAAAAAGGCGACAAGTCGCTTAAGGTTGTAGGTCACTATGATGTAGAAGTAGAGGGCGAACCTGAATATCCGCTTACAGTTACCTTGAAGGTTTTAGGTATTTCTAAGACTTCGTCGGTTTATATTTTAGCTCAAAAAGGCAAAGGTGTAGTTGTTATTACTCCCGAAATTGACGGTAATAAGCTTACCTTTACTGTTGATGAGGAATTTGAAAAGCTTGCAGTTGTTACCGACGGTAAAACCGCAGATAAGGTTGAAAAAGAAAACGATGTTTTATCACCGCAGACTGCTGATATGAGTGTATATGTAGCTATCGCTGCATTTATTTCTTTAGTAGCTATCGCTATTATTCCTAAGAAGATTAAGGATTAATTTAAAACTTAGTAAAAATATTTTTAAGGGGCTGTCTCACTTTACCTTTGTGAGACAGCCCCTTTTTTAATTGGCACGCTGAAAGGGATAAATCCGCTACGCGAATTTCTTGCTCGACGACCGTTTGCTTTGCAAACAGTGCCCGTCTCCGCACCGCTACGCTACAAAACAGTTCCCCAAACT
>JAFQOJ010000064.1 GCA_017403265.1 Clostridia bacterium | reverse complement strand
GTTTATCTTCTTAAGGTCGTTAACACTGGAATTCCACTTGCCGCCTACTACATAGAAGGTCTTACCCTTATATTGTACAAGACCGGTTGTAGCCTTCCAGATACCCTTCTTGATTAAGAACCACTTACCGTTTATCTTATGAAGTGTATCTACTGTTTCTGCCCATACACCCTTTTCGATGTAGTACCATGTACCGTTAATCTTAACGAGGTCAGTTTCGTTACACTTATAGCCATCATAGTAATAGTAATACTTACTGCCTTCTTTTTTTAATTCGGTTTTAATAGTATTTGCATTTGAAGCTTTGTTCTCATTACGGGTAAAGAAGCCGTAAAAAGTAAGGGTGGTGGTTCCGCTTTGCGCAAAGCTTGGTATGATTTCAACAGTATGCTCGCCATATTTAAGACCGCTAACTAAAACTGTTACATTTTTTTGCTTCGTAGCAAAATCATCTTTCCCATCAACCTTTAAAACAAAGCCGTTAAGCCCTTCGGCGCTATAAAGCGCTGAAAGCTCAGTACCGGTAAACTTGATAACAAACCTTGAAGTAAGGCGGTCTCCCTTAACACCACCCTTCATTACATCTCTGTAGCTACCTGCGGAAGAATCATAAGTAAAGTTTCCGCCAAGTTCCCCCGAAGCGTTGTTTAAACCGTTATCTGCATCAATATACTTCATATCACCATCAAGCAAATAATCATTTACAAGCTTTGGCGGAATATGCTTTGTGATTTTTCCGTCGTATTTGCTGCTTTTTAACTCGGAGTTGAGATATTCCTTAACAACCTCAAAATAAACCTTATAACCTTTATCATTCGGGTGAACAATGTCATATCCTGCGGTACCGCTTAGTGATGGCGGAAAATACTCGCCCCAAACGCTTTCCCAACCGTAACCCGCTTCAGCATACATCTGGTCCACCAATGCATGACCTACACGCAATGTTGGGACATTATACGCGGCGGCAATCTTTTCGTGTGCTGCCGCCTGTGAATGAAGCATATCGTCAGATATAAGATCAGCAGTTTCGCCTTTATCGGTAGTGAGAACATTTACAATATCGCAGTCGGGGGCTTGCTTTCTGATTGTGCGGATTATTGTTTCAAACTGGCGGGAAGCATCCACTTCAGAAATCTGATCATACTTATCGTTAATAGAAAATTCTATGAAAATAAGGTCGGGATTTTTAGGTAAAATTTCCACAACCATTCTATAAAGCCCAAGCCACGAGCCTGTATTTCCGTAAGCAACATTAACATTGTTGATAGTAGAGCTTGGGAAATTGGTTTGTAACCACTTGCCTGTAAGAGCGCGCCAACTATCAACATCTTGCCTTGTAGCGCCCGAACCTACCGTTACCGAGCCGCCAAAGTAAAATACATTTACTTCTTCGCCCGCTTTAAGCTTAGCATAAGTGTTTTTAAGACCGTTACCGCGGTTAATAACATAGTCTCTATAGTTTATTGTTGCGGCTGCTGCCGTTACTGTTGCAGTAACACAAACCGACAAAACCATTGCTAAGGTAAGAACGATACTACACAGCTTGTAAATTTTTTGTTTCATAATAACCCTTCCCCTCAATTGTATAAATTTATAAATCCACACCTTGAATATATCATAATCCGGCAATTTTGTAAAGAGTTTTTATAACATCAAGAAAATCAAAACACCCTTTTTTTGAAAAGGGTGCTTTGATGTAAAAATACAAAAATTAAATTTGGGGCTATTATCCTAAAGCCACCATGCTGAAAACGAGTGCGAAAAGCGCAACTGTTTCGCAAAGACCTACTACCATAATGTACTGCGAGAAGCCCTTACCTGTTTCTGCCAAAGCATCACTGCCTGCCGCACCTGCTTTGCCCTGTACCACAGCCGAAACTGCCATAGCAAGACTTGATGCAATACCCAATCCAAGCAAAAATGCAGGGTCTGCGGAGGAAGCCTTCATTTGTTGCATTAAAAGGAAGCCGTAAATAGTCTGTGTTAAGGGAGCACCTGCGAATACAGTTAAAATAAAGGGCGCTGCCTTATTTTGCAAATAGCACTTTTTCCAAGCACCGATTGCCGCCTGACCGGCAGTACCAATACCGATTGCCGAACCGATTGCGGCAACACCCATAGCCAATGCTGTACCTAATAATCCTAAATTCATAATAATTCTCCTTTAAATTTATTCTTTGAACGGTTCATACTTATGCCCACCCCACGACATATCCAAGTGGCTTGAAAATTCGAGTGTGTTAAGACGTACACCGTGAACTATAACCGACAGTACATTCAAAATCATATTGAGTCCGTGCCCGAACACCAATAAAATTATAGCAAATATCATAAACATAAAGTTTCCAAGCATCGGTCCCGCCAATTCGTTTACAGTTGCCGAAATTGCGGCGCCTGCAAGACCTACCGCCCATAAGCGAATGTAGGAAACGATATCTGAAAAAATATTTACTACACCTAAAAGCACCGATACAATATTTTTTAGACTGTCTAAAACCGATTTTATTATACTTCCCTCGTAATTTGCAAATACAAAACTCATTGCAAAGCCTATTAGCACAAAGGCTATTGCAATAGTACCTACAGGAATACCTGCAACTACAAGTGAAAGCGAAAATACCTGACCGTTTACAACCAACGCCATTACTACATAGAACATACCTACAAGCTGTAGTATCGAGCCTAAATCACCCAAGCATTTAAGTGTTTTTCGGTTTCGTAAAAAGCCTTTTATATGTGCTACTGTAAGCTGAACCAAAGCTAGTGCGAAGCAAAGAATTTGAACATTCTGCGCCGTTGTAAGCGCCGCTTTACCCCCCGTCCAGAACGGATACCAAAGCTTATCGCTGTAAACATTCGAAATAACCGGAATAGACAGGCTTTTAATAAAGTTTGGTAAGCTTTCGGCAGGTAAACCAAACCAAGTACAAGTAAGCGTGCCCCAAAGTACCGTAGCGCCGCCAAAAAGCAGTATTAAAATAAATGCAGGCGGAACCACTCTTTTACTAAGCTTTGCTTTTAATATAAGTGCCGCAGCCACAGCGCAAATTAAAAGCCCGTAACCGCCGTCACCAAAGATTATACCAAAGAAAATTAGTATAAAGCCTATAAACCAACCCGAAATATCGTATTCAAAGTAGCCCGGTACGGTACCCAAAAAGTCGGTAAGCGGATAAATAAGGCTTACAAACTTATTGTTTTTAAGCTTTGTAGGCGCGTTATCCTCTTCGGTTGGGTCGCTTATAATCAGTCCCCAAGCGTTTTCTTTAGCGCTGTCTTTTAGCTTATCTAAATCTTCTGTAGGAATATATCCGTCAAAATAAGCTATACTAACCTGTTTTTCGCCGTTTTCCGACAAATCTTCGCCTGACATTCCGCTTGAATAGGTTTGAAACTCGGTTTCGCGTTTTAACTCCTCGAGTGCTTTTTTCATACCCTCAATATAACAAGTATCTGCCGCGATTTGATTTTCAATATCTAAGATTTTCTGTTTAAAATCGTCTATTTCCCTAACCATTTCGCCTGTAGACTTTTTAGGCAGTTCCACCTTAAAAGCATTATAGACACTTAAATCGGTTTCGCCTGTATTTAAAGCCACAAGCTTTACTGATGGTTTTGTGCTACTTAATACTATTGTAGTAGCAATCTCTTTAAAAGCTTTATATTCCTTAAGCGGCATATTATAAAGGGTAATATCAATACCCTTAGCTGCTAAGATGTCTAACTCATGAAGGTTTATTTCGCCCCACGCTTTTAGCCTTTCAAGCTCTGCGGTATAGCTTGAAATTGCATTATAAAGGCTTTTTTGTTGCTCGGTTAAGACTTCTATCCTTTGTGAAAGCGCAATTGCATCAGTTAAGGTTATATCCTTACTTTCGGTATTTTTATCTGCCTTGGCTGATAGGGTATATATACCGTTTTCCAAGAGAGCGGTTTGCTCTTTAAGCTCTAATAGCTTTGTACCCTCACCCTCGGTGATTTCAATGTGCAAAAGCCCCAATTTGCGAAGCTTATTTAATGCGTCTTCCTTATTCTTTTTAAGTACGATTAAGGAAACCTTTTTCATAGGCACTATCATACCGCATCCTCCTTTCGAAGAGCGGCGGCGGTTTGACGCGCAATTTTCGATTTAGAAATCTTAGAGCGCACAACTGCACTAACCTGCTGGTCTGCCATATAGATTGATATTTTTTTAATATTCTCCTGTGTCTCGGGAATTTTAACCTTTTCAAAAAGGTTTACCCTTTGAGAAGTTGTTAATAATTCTTTTTCTAAAAGACGAACCTGTTCATCCAACACTTCTGCCTCTAAATCAAGCGACATTGCCTTTTCCATGTGGGTTGCCGCCATATCTACCCAAAGCGGAGTAGTGTAAAAATCGTAATCCCGACGGCTGAAATCCGCTCCCTCATAGATAGGAATTTCAACACCCGCTATATTACCGACACCTTTTTTGATATTGCTTACGGTAATAACATCATTTGGAAAGGCGTTTTGCTCGCTGAAAACCGCAATCCAAGAAGAAAAGCCTTTTTCAAGCTCGGCTTTTTGCTCTCTTACCGCTTGAGCTTTTTCTTCTATAACACGGATTTCGGCTTGTAACTGTTGTTTTTTAAGTGTCAGAGTAGGCAAATATCTTTTGTACATCTTAAGGGCGTCTTTTTGCACCCTTAATTCGTTTTTTGTGAGCTTGATTTTTGCCAAAATTCTGTCCTCCTTATTTTACGGGCCAAAATTCGTCGGTAAGCTCTGACTTAATGCCTGTTTCGTCTTTTTCGAAGCACTCTGCCAAAATTTCCCAACCAACATTTAAGGCGTCTTCTAAACTAAGGTTTACAGAAAGGTCCATAAGTCTTTCTTCAAACAGTTCGCCGTATTTTAAAAGCTTTTCGTCCCAACGGCTCATCATAAAGCCCATATTCTTCTTTTCGAGTGTATCCTTATAAGCCGAATACATACGAATCATAGCATCCATTAAAGCACGGTGGTCTTTACGGGTTTTGCCGTTTACGTTCTGCTTCAAGCGTGAAAGCGAACCAAACGGCTCGATGCGTCCGCCCTTTAAGTAATACTGACCTTCAGTAATGTAGCCTGTATTATCGGGCACGGGATGGGTAACATCGTCGCCAGGCATTGTAGTAACGCCCAAAACAGTAACCGAGCCCGAGTTTGCAAAGTCAACCGCCTTTTCATAACGGGAAGCCAACTGAGAATATAAGTCACCGGGATAACCGCGGTTAGAGGGAACCTGTTCCTGAGTAATAGCAATTTCTTTCATAGCATCGGCAAAGTTGGTCATATCGGTAAGAAGTACAAGTACATCCTTATCCTGTAAAGCAAACTGCTCTGCTACTGCCAAAGCCATATCGGGAATCATCATACATTCAACAGTCGGGTCTGCTGCAGTGTGAATAAACATTACGGTTTTACTTAAAGCGCCACCGTCTGCCAATGTATTTTTGAAGTACAAGAAGTCGTCATACTTAAGCCCCATACCGCCGAGTACTATAACATCAGCCTCTGCTTGCAACGCAATACGCGCCAAAAGCTGATTGTAAGGCTCACCCGAAATAGAGAATATGGGGAGCTTTTGTGAAACCACCAATGTATTGAACATATCAATCATCGGTATATTGGTACGAAGCATACGGTTTGCCAAAATACGCTTTGTAGGGTTTACTGATGGTCTGCCGATAGTAGTCATATTATCAGTAAGGGCAGGACCGTTGTCCCTAGGCTCACCCGAGCCGTTGAAAATTCTGCCCAAAAGGTCTTCACTAAATGAAACACGCATTTCACTTCCTAAAAAGCGTACCTCATCACCTGTGGAAACACCCTGACCGCCTGCAAAAACCTGTAGTGATATAATATCACCGTCAATTTTATTAACCTGTGCCAAGGATTTGCCGAAACGGGTGGTTATCTGTGCTAATTCGTTGTATTTAACCCCTGTAGCGCGCACTGTGATAACATTACCTATTATTGATTCTATTCGGTTAAAAACTTTATTCATTTTAGCCCACCACCTTTAAAAGCTCTTGAGCACGCTGTGTCAGCTTGCCGCCACATTCTTCATAAAGCTTATCAATTTCTTTTTCTAATTTATAGAAATCGTCGCTCTTAAATACTGTATAATTCCAGTCAATAAACTTTTGTCTTAAACGGTTAAAGAAGGTACGTGCACTGTCTCTATCCTTAAGCTCAAAATCAGAGCCTAAAATACCAACAAGCTTATCAATTACATAAATTTGACGGTCTTTTTGACAGTTAGCATCCACTTCATCAAACGAGTTTTGTTGGAAATAAACCGCGTCAAGCATTTCTTCTTTGAGGTAGATAATAAAATCCTCAAGGCTTGTACCGTCTTCGCCTATAACCTTCATCATAGACTCAATTTCATCGCCGTGTAACATAACTTCCTTACAAAAATCAATCTTGTTAGCATCTATAACGCTACCGTACTTAGACCATGAAATCATCGGGTCGATAGCGGGGTATTTACGCGCGTCTGAGCGCTCTCTCGAAAGACCGTGGAAAGCGCCTACAACCTTTAATGTTGCCTGTGTTACAGGCTCTTCAAAGTTGCCGCCTGCGGGGGATACCGTACCGCCTATTGTAACCGAGCCTTTAGAGCCATCAGGTAAACGGACATAGCCTGCACGCTCATAGAAAGCGGCTATATAAGACTCAAGGTATGCAGGGAAAGCTTCTTCGCCCGGAATTTCTTCAAGTCTGCCCGACATTTCACGAAGTGCTTGCGCCCAACGGGAAGTGGAGTCGGCAAGTAAAAGTACATTAAGTCCCATTTGTCTATAATACTCTGCCAAAGTAACTGATGTATAAACCGAAGCCTCGCGCGAAGCTACAGGCATTGAAGAAGTATTACATATAATAATGGTACGCTCCATAAGTGAGCGGTCGGTTCTCGGGTCTATAATCTCGGGGAACTCGGTAATAGTTTCAACAACTTCACCCGCACGCTCACCGCAAGCTGCGATAATTACAATATCAACATCTGCATTTCTAGAGGTTGTGTGCTGTAAAACGGTTTTACCTGCGCCGAAAGGTCCGGGTATACAATAGGTTCCGCCCTTTGCTACAGGGAAAAACGAGTCGATAAGTCTTACCTTGGTTTCCATTGTTTCTTCTGGTGCCAAACGCTCGGTATAACAATTGATTGCGCGTTTTACAGGCCACTTGAATGATAAGGTTAGCGGAATTTCGTTACCAAACTCATCAGTAATTACCGCAATGGTATCTTTAAGTGTATATTCGCCCTTTTCAGCTACCGATTTTACGGTATAGGTATCAAGCAAATAAAAGGGCACAAAAATTTTGTGTGTGAAAAAGCCTTCGGGTACAGTACCTACATATTCGCCTGCACGCACCTTGTCGCCCGCTTTGGCAGTGGGGGTAAATTCCCATTTTCTTTCCGTATCCAAAGCGCCTGCATAGATACCGCGCTCCAAAAACCAGCCTGCTTTTTCGGCTAATAACGGCAACGGATTTTGAAGACCGTCGAATATTTGGCCAAGTAGTCCAGGACCTAATTCAGCCGAGAGCATATCGCCCGTAAATTCAACAGTATCGCCGCATTTAATACCGTTTGTCATCTCATAAACCTGAATTTGCGCTACGTTACCTCTGATACGGATAACCTCACTTTTTAAAGCGTTATCATCTACCTTTACATAACAAATTTCGTTCATAGAAACCTTACCGCTAAATTCAACAGATAAAAGGTTTCCGTTAACGCTTATAACCTTGCCTAAATTTTGTGTTGTTTCGGTCATACTTTAAGCCTCCTGCTTATCTTTGCTCATAATAGAGTTGTATATATCTTGGTACGCCAGAACACCTTTTTCGCTGTCAAAGAGTTTTATGCGCGCCATTATTTTCAGCTTTAATGCATAGTAAAAAACTGCATCTTCACAAAATGGGTCCGTAGGGCGTAAATCCTCTAAAAACCTTGCTCTATAGCCGTTTAGGAAAACCTCCGCCTCTAAGGGATTTTCATTTTCTACAGCAAATCGAGCTATTTGAATAAGCTCTGTAGAAATAAAGCTATCGTTATCTTCAAAAGTTTTACCCAATTTTTCTGCACGAACCTTGCCTAAAGCCAAGCGTAAATCCCGCTCGTAATCGTTCCACTTGTCTATAAACCTATAACCTGTAGGTGTAGTACTTTTTTGGGGGACAAGGTTTATACCCTTTAATGCTACAAGCATTTTTTTAGGTAAAAGTTGCTCGCAAAGCTCTAAAAACCTATTCTCAGTTATAGGCAACGGCGACGCATCTGTAAGCCCGTCTAAAGACGGCAGCTGTGACATTAAATAGTATTGATTCATCCTATTGTGCCTCTTTCATAAGTGCGGTTACCTTAGGATTAAGATAGGTTGAAAGCATTTCGGTAACAGCATTTGCAGAATAGTCATAATAAGCGGTACCGCCGTTTACTGCAATACGGAAGCCTCCTATAAAGTTATCGTCAGGCTTTAAGGTAATACCCTCTAACATTTTCGCCTTTAAAGCCGAGATAATATTCTTTTCAAATTTTTCTAAATCCGCAAGGTTAAGTAATACTGCAATATCATCATTTTGAGCCGAAGCCTTTACTATTTCGCCAATAATAGTAGCTAATTCTTCAGAAGAATAAACCTCGCTAACCTTTTCACCCACTATGGCATCAAGCTCTTTATTTACGCTTTCTCTGAAAGAGATGAGCAAATTTCTGCCTGCTTGACGAATAGCGTCTTCACCCGCCTTTACTATGCGGTCGTTTTCGGCGGTAGCCTTTGCTATAATTTCTTCTGCCTTTTTCGTAGCGTCAGCAATAATTTTTTCCGCCTCTTCTTTTGCGGAATTTACAATAGCCATACTTTCGCTTTCAGCAACCTCTACGCCGTCCTTTTTAATTTGTTCAATAAGCTCGTTTAACTGTATTTCCATATAGTATTCTCCTTAATGTAGTAGGCTTTTATTTTTTACATATTAAATATGTTATATAAAAATATTTGGGCTTGTCCTAAGCTTCACTATTATTTGCAGAATTCTTCTACATAATCTGCAATACTTTTTTTAATAATTTCAATTGCAACTTCCCTGCCGCTAACTTCATTTACAGCAGTTTGCTTGTTTTCGAGGTTTTTATAGACCGTAAAGAAGTGGCGCATTTCATCAAAAATATGAGCCGGAAGCTCAGATATATCAGTATAGTGATTATAAGTAGGGTCACCTGCAGGAATGGCAATAATCTTTTCATCGCCTTGATTATTATCTATCATAGAAATAACGCCGATAGGTCTTGCTTTAACCAGTGTTAACGGCTCAAGCGTTTCGGCGCACAAAAGCAAAACATCAAGCGGGTCGCCATCGTCACCGTAAGTGCGCGGAATAAAACCGTAGTTTGCAGGATAGTGAGTAGAAGTATAAAGTATACGGTCAAGCATTAAAAAGCCTGTTTCCTTATCAAGTTCGTACTTCTTTTTACTGCCCTTCGGAATTTCTATTACACATATAAATTCTTCGGGTGTAATTCTCTTTGGCGAAATATCGTGCCAAATGTTTGCCATAATCCATTCTCCTTATTTATTTCTTGTTATGTTAAAATTCAAAAAGCTCTGTACTGAAATACCGCTCTCCCGTATCGGGTAAAACCGTAACCACGGTTTTACCTTTTCCTAATTTTTTAGCCAAACGAAGCGCCGCCGCAACATTTGTACCGCTTGAAATACCGCAAAGTATACCTTCTTCACGAATAAGGCGCTTTGAGGTTTCAATAGCTTCATCGTCGGTAACAATGGCAGCGCTTGTATAAATTTGCAAATTCAGGTTGTCGGGGATAATGCCGTCACCTATACCCATTTGCAAATGTGTACCAATGCTACCTCCCGAAAGTATTGCGGCATTTTCGGGCTCTACCGCCCAAATCTCAATATCGGGATTTTCTTGCTTTAAAACTTCGCCGATACCCGTCAGTGTGCCGCCTGTACCTACGCCCGAGCAAAAGCCGTCGATTTTGCAGTCTGCCTGCTTTAATATTTCAAGTGCAGTGCTGTTGCGGTGAACCTGTGGATTTGCGGGGTTTGTAAACTGTTGCGGTACCCATACATTACTGTTTTCTTTTTGCATATTAAGCGCAGTTTGCAAGCATTCTTCAATACAAGCCCCAATATCTCCGTCATCGTGAATAAGCACTAATTCGGCGCCGTAGGCTTTAATCAGCTTTCTTCTTTCTTCGCTTACCGAATCGGGCATAATAATACATACCTTATACCCCTTAACCGCACCTATAAGCGAAAGGCCTATACCTTGGTTGCCGCTTGTGGGCTCTACAATAATTGTGTCCTTATTTATAATACCGCGTTTTTCGGCATCATTTATCATATTAAGTGCCGTTCTGGTCTTTATTGAACCGCCTATGTTGACACCCTCGTATTTTACAAGCACCTGTGCGCTGTCAGGCTCTACTATTTTTGAAAGCTTTATAAGCGGAGTGTTCCCCACCGCCATAAGCACATTTTCATAAATCAAAGCTAATCCCCCAGAAATTTAATACAATACATATATTATTTTATGCTAATGTTTTTTATTCGTACTAAAAACATAAAGCTTGCTTATAACATAGTTTAAAACTATAACCGCAATCTGCACTATACATTTAATAAGCAAAGAATTAAAATGTAACCATTTTATAAACACCAAAAGCAGTAATTCTTCTACTAATAGGGTTAATAGGCGCGCCGTGTAAAATTTAAATGCTTTGTTTACAAATTCGGTTTTTAAGTCACTTTCAAACACCCAAAAAGAATTAGTAATAAAAGCAACAAAAACCGATAGAATCCACGAAAATATGTTAGCAACTAAAGCATCTATTTTTAAGTATTCAAAAAATGCAAAAGAAAATATGCTTACCGCCGTTGTAACGGCGCCGAAAAGCAAATAAAGCAGAATTTCTTTATGCTTTTTTAAAAAAATGTTAATCTTCATCTTTATAAGTACGCTCGGCTATAATATAGCGCGGTCTTTGTTTTGTTTCAAGATATATTTTTCCTATATATTCGCCTATAACACCTAAACTTACAAGCTGAACACCGCTCAAAAGACATAAAATACAGGTGACAGAAGCCCAACCTGCAACCGTTTTGCCCATAAGCGCAGTTACAACCGACCAAATAATACCCACAAAACTTAAAATGGCTACAATTACACCTAAAGCGGTAATTATGCGGATAGGCTTTATAGAAAGACTGGTAATACCGTCAAAGGCTAATGAAAGCATTTTATGAAATGAATAATGGCTTTCACCTGCCCGTCTGGCTCTCCGCTCATAATAAACACAGGTAGATTTAAAGCCTACAAGAGGTATAAGTCCTCGCAGGAATAGGTTTACTTCCTTAAAGCTTTCAAACTCGTTCAAAACCTTTGTGGACAAAAGCCTGTAATCAGCGTGGTTATACACCGTTTCACTGCCTAAAAGGTTCATAAATCTATAAAAGCCCTGCGCAGTTGTACGCTTAAAAAAGCTGTCGCTCTTTCGGTCGGCACGTACACCGTAAACTATCTCGGCGCCGCCCCGATATGCGTCCACCATTTCATCTATTGCGTTTATATCGTCCTGACCGTCGCAATCTATAGAAATAGTTATATCGGCGTAAGATTTAGCCTCCATAAGACCTGCAAGCAAAGCATTCTGATGTCCGCGGTTTCGACTTAGGGAAATACCCCTCATATAGTTGCTTTTTTTACATAAATCCGAGATAATTTCCCAAGTGGTATCGCGACTGCCGTCATTCACAAAAAGTATTTGGCTTTGCGGGGATACCTTACCGCAACTAATTAAATCTTTAATTTTATTTTCAAAAATTTCACTTGTTAGGGGTAAAACTTCTTTTTCGTTGTAGCACGGAACTACAATATATAATATAGGGTTCATAACTTCTCCCTTTACTTTTCACCTGTCATAAACTCTTCGTATTTAGCAAGCACTTCTTTCGGCTTGCCTACCATATTTATTTCGCCTTCGTGAAGCCATATAATACGGTCGCACATTTTTTTCATGGTGTCAAGACTGTGTGAAATCATAATAACAGTGCGGTCTTTATCCATAATTAGCTCTTTCATTTTTTGGTGGCTCTTTTTCTTAAAGCGCGCGTCGCCCACACTTAAAACCTCGTCCACAAGCAATATATCGGTATCAAGTATAGCAGTAATAGCAAATGCCAAGCGCGAGTGCATACCGCTTGAATAACTGCCTACCGGCTTGTTGATGTATTTGCCAAGCTCGGAAAATTCGATAATCTCTTTCATTTTAGACTTTATCTCTTTTTCGGTAAAGCCCATCAAAAGACCCGAAAGCATAATATTTGCTCTTCCTGTTAACTCCTTTTGAAAGCCAACGCCTATAGCCAAAAGCGACACACTGTTGCCAAAAAGATTAACTTCACCCTCATCAGGAGAAATTATACCCGCAAGACAGCGAAGTGTTGTAGATTTACCACTGCCGTTTTGACCTACAAGACCTACGATTTCACCCTTGTAAACATCAAACGAAACACCCTTCACGGCATGTTCAAGATTTACACGCCTGCCTTTTTTGAAAAGCTTAGTAACCTTGGCTGGCTCCATAGTTCTGTAATTGATTTTTAAGTTCTTAACCTCAATCGTTTTTTCCATCATAATATCTTACCATAATTATTCTCATTTTTATAAACTACCATAATACCGAGCACGGATGTTACAATGCCTACCGCAGTCCAAATACCTAACATTACCCAATCAGGCTCTTTTCCGAACATAAGCGCGTTACGGCAGCCCTCCATAGCCAACGCTACAGGGTTTATATTAAGAAGCAACGGACCGTATGGCTTTAGTGTGCCGATATTATAAAATACACCCGATAGGTAGAAAACCAATCTTAAGGCTATTCGCACAATGTTTGAAAGGTCTTGTATATATACACCAAAATGCATAACAAGACAACCAAAGCCAAAGGTATTAAGCACAAGCATTATAAGACTTGGTATAATAAGTATTATATGCCAATCCAAGATTATTCTGTAATAGAGAGCTAACACAAAGCAAATTGCCAACGATATTACCATTTTAAAACCGTTTACCAATATCTGCTTTATGCACAAAAGG
The DNA here is from genome assembly GCA_017403265.1 of Clostridia bacterium. Classification (GTDB taxonomy): domain Bacteria; phylum Bacillota; class Clostridia; order Oscillospirales; family Acutalibacteraceae; genus UBA737. Next base: position 36,626 of record JAFQOJ010000064.1, on the reverse strand, counting down.
TACTTTGGAAGATATATTTTAGTAATAATTCCCTTATTATGTTTAAGCAGCATTGCGCTTGCCGAAATGTTTTTATTAAAAAAATTCCATACCGTAATGCCTAAAAATACAAACAACGCTGCAGATGGGAGATTTCTTTGAAAAACGGTTTCTGCAATAAACTTATAAATAAGCATAAAGCAAAACGGTTCCAATATCCACCAAAGCCACGCAAGGTACGAGCCTGCAACTTCGCTTTTAAGTGATGCCTTTGCCGAATACACCAAATATTTTCTGTATTTTGTCAAATCGCCAAAAAATCTTCTTAAATACATCTATTTTACCTTTCTTAATCTTTTTTAATGGTCGCCGCTGTAAAAGTGGTGCTTAATAACCCGATTTTCTTCAGGTGGGGGAGTCATATAATCGCCGTAAATTGTGGTTAAAATTTCATCATAACCCCGCGGTACAGGCATTTTTGTATCCTCAAAATCCCACCAAAGCATTTCGCTATAGTTTTCACTTTTGCAAATCTGACAGCGCAAGGGGTGATAAGAAGAAAAGGTTGCCATATATTCCTTTTCGCCCTTGCCAAAACAGGTAAAGTGCTTTTGCAACTTCTTATGAATAGTTTTTACCGAATAAAAATTAGATATAAATTTTAAAATTCTGCCGTAAAAATGCGGCGGTTTTCTAAGCCCTAATTTATAAGAAAGCATACCGCGGTAAAATCTCACAAAAAAGCCTGTCTTTTTAATTTTAAAGCCTTTATTTGTAGGCACATATTCCATTGGGAAAATATCAATATAAGGTCCGTTTTTATCGGTTAAATGTGCTATATGGTGCTGACGGAAGGATAAATCGCCGCTCAGCTGTCTTACCTTAATAAAAGGCGACCAATAGTTATCCACCGTAGTTGGATGCTGCAGTTGATAAGCGTCGCCCAGTTCTTGCTGTGCCACAGCCAAAAAGCGTTCATACTCGCTTCTTTCCATTATTAAATCAACATCGTCATCCCATGGAATAAAGCCCTTATGCCTAATAGCGCCCAAAAGGGTGCCTTCGCCTAAGAAAAACTTAATATCGTGCTTTTTGCAAACCGCAGCTACATCCTTTAAAATAGCAAGCTCTAATTTTTGAAGCTGGTGTATTTCTTCTAGTATTTTGTTTTGGTCCATACCTTACTCCTTTAAAAGATTAGTAACAAACTCTGAAAGCCGCCTAGCACAGTTTTCTGTTCCAACACTTAAATATTTTTCTAAATAACGCTTTTGCAAAGAAAAATCATAGTCCTTTTTCAAAATTTCACAAAGCTCGTCTGCCGTTCTTACTACAAAGGGTGCTATCTCTTCAGAAAACAAATCGAGCGCCAAGCCGTTTTTCTCGCTGTAATCATCATAATCGTACAAGTAATAATAAACCTTTTTACCCAAAAGCATGGCTTCAAAACCCATACCCGAATAATCGGTAATTAAAACTTCGCAAACCTTCATCCAATCGAAAGATGAAAATCTACTGTCACAAAGTATTGCATCGCTCACCGTTTGGTCAAGCCCCAGCTTGTCCGACGGGTGAAGCTTTACTACAACATTGTATTTATCTAAATCTACAATGCTTTGAAGCTGCGAAAGATTTACCTTTTCACCCCTAAAGGTAGGTGCATAAAGTAAAATCGGCTTTTGGAATATGTTTGGGTAAACCGCCTTTATTTCGTCATATTTTTGCGGTGAGTTTAAAATATAATCAATTCTCGGCAGTGGCAGTAGCACCGTTTTTTCTAAGGGCGCGTTAAAGTTTTCAGCTAAAACCGATGCCGATTTTTCACTACAAGCAACAATATAATCATAATTGCGGTGCATACACATAGCCTTTGCTGTAGCCGAACTGTGCCCCCAAGGCTTATCAAGTGCTGCGTAGCCGAATTTTTTAACTATATTAAGCGCATGCCACAATTGAATTATTTTTTGCTGAGGCTTGTGGTTTAATACACAAACTGCAATACAGTAGCCGTCTGTAATAATTACACGCGAAGACGCCATATGATACATCTGCTCAAGTATATGAAAGCCGTAGCCTACCTTACCTAAAATACCCGACGGAATTTTCTTTGTGAGCATTTTAATTTCTGTGTCCCTGCCCGATTCCTTAATTGCTTTTGCTAAAAGCTCAAAATCAACCGACGGGGTATCGCTTTGTCGGCTTAAAAGGGCAATTTTTTTGCGCGGCTTTATAAAAAGCTTAAAGAAGAAATATACTGTTCTTAAGGCCATAACCGCCGCCTTGGCTAATATTTGCAATCTGCTCACGTCCCTTCTATAGGATATTTATTTATAGTATTACAGTTTATTGTACCACTTATTGCCAGATAAAACAATATGTTTTTTTATTTTACCTGTCTTTTATAATAAAATAATTTTAAAATTTGCGCATTATGAGCGGTAAAAACACCAAAGATAAAAAAAGTCTTTACTTTTTTAAAATGTTGTGATATAATACTTTGGCTTACGTATACTATGCTTTAGGTGTCTGCCCTTTTGGGAATCACTTCGACCTATTGCTTGGTTTACGCAGGGTAAATTTTTAAAAGGAGTGAAATGTGATGACTAAAGACGTTAAGAATCAGGTTATGGCAGAATATGCCACCCACGAAGGCGACACAGGCTCGCCTGAAGTTCAAATTGCTCTTCTTACTACAAGAATCAATGAACTTAATGCTCACCTTAAGGATCATCCGAAGGATAAGCATTCTTACCGCGGTCTTCTCAAAATGGTAGGTCATAGAAGAAACCTTTTAGCTTACCTTATGAAGAACGACATTGAAAGATACCGTTCTATCATTAAAAGACTCGGTCTTCGTAAGTAATTTACGCACAAAAGGCAGGCTGTTTTTATTACAGTCTGCCTTGAAAACTATTTATCTTGGAAAAATTTTGAGATTTTCGTGCTTTAGCGGTAAATCGAGTATCTGTATTCACGGGTGTTGGATTTATTGCTAACCGAAAGTCTCAGATTTATAAAAATTTTGAAAAGGAGATTTTTTAGTATGTTCGAAAACTACAAGGTTTATGAAACCACCCTTGCAGGCCGCCCGTTAAAGCTTGAAACAGGTATGATGGCAGGTCTTGCAAATGCCGCTGTTATGGCAAAATACGGCGACACCTGTGTGCTTTGTACAGTTACTGCTTCTGCAAAGCCTCGCGAAGGTGTTGACTTCTTCCCTTTATCAGTTGACTATGAAGAAAAAATGTATTCCGTGGGCCGTATCCCCGGCTCATTCACCCGCAGAGAAGGTAAAGCTTCGGATAAGGCAATATTAGCTTCACGCTGTATTGACCGTCCTATCCGCCCCTTGTTCCCTAAGGATATGCGCAACGACTGCTCGGTTGTAGCTACAGTTATGTCGGTTGACCCTGACTGCTCACCCGAGGTTGCTGCCGCTATCGGTGTTTCTGCCGCTATCGCTATTTCGGACATCCCTTGGGCTGGCCCTATTTCTAGCGTTATGGTAGGTCTTGTTGACGGTGAAATTATCATAAACCCCACACTTGAGCAAAGAGAAAAGACCGACCTTACTTTAACCGTTTCTTCTACTGAAGACTTAATCGCTATGATTGAAGCAGGCGGTAACGAAATTCCCGACGACTTAATGTTTGACTGTATTATGGCAGGTCACGAAGTTAATAAGGAAATTGTTAAATTTATTAACAGCATCGTAGCAGAAATCGGTAAAGAAAAGTTTGAGTTCGAGTCTAACGACCCAGACCCCGAAATTATGGCAGAAATTGAAGAATTCTGCATTGAAGATGTTAAAAAAGCGCTTGATACCGATGATAAATTGGTACGCGATGCCGCTTTACTTCCTATTTATGCTGCTGTTCACGAAAAGTTTGACGAGCGTTTCGAAGGCAACGAATCAAAGTTAGACGAGATTATGTATCTTGTTCAAAAGCATGTAGTTCGCGCTTGGCTTAAGGACGAGAAAAAGCGTGTTGACGGACGCGGCATTGACGAAATCCGCCCCTTAAACGCACAGGTTGATTTACTTCCTCGTGTACACGGCAGCGGTATGTTTACCCGTGGACAAACCCAGGTTTTATCGGTTGCAACATTAGCCCCCGTAAGTGAAGCTCAGAAGCTTGACGGTCTTGATGAAGAGGTTTCTAAGAGATATATCCACCACTACAACTTCCCGTCCTATTCAGTTGGTGAAACCAAGCCCTCACGCGGTCCTGGAAGACGCGAAATCGGTCACGGCGCATTAGCTGAAAAGGCTTTAGTGCCTGTTATTCCAAGTGTTGACGAATTCCCCTATGCAATCCGCGTAGTATCGGAAGTTCTTTCTTCTAACGGCTCTACCTCACAGGCTTCTATTTGCGGTTCTACCTTAGCTTTAATGGCTGCAGGTGTTCCGATTAAGGCTCCTGTTGCAGGTATTTCTTGCGGTCTTATTACAGGTGACCAAGGTGTTTACGGCGACTTTATGACTATGGTAGACATCCAAGGTCTTGAAGACTTCTACGGCGATATGGACTTTAAGGTGGCAGGTACTCACAAGGGTATTACCGCTATTCAAATGGATCTTAAGGTACACGGTCTTACCCCCGAAATTGTAAAAGAAGCTTTTGCTAAAACAAATAAGGCTAGAATGTATATTCTTGACGATATTATGCTTAAGTGTATCCCCGAATACCGCGCAGAATTATCGCCCTATGCTCCTAAGATGCTTACAACCGCTATCAACCCCGAAAAAATCGGTGATGTTATCGGTAAGCAGGGCAAGGTTATTCAGTCTATTCAAGAGCAGTGCGAATGTACCATCAACATTGAAGAAGATGGTAGAGTATTTGTATCAGGTCTTGATATTGAAAAGGCTAAGCAGGCTATCGCTATTGTTGAGCTTATCGCTAACGACCCCGAAATCGGCGCTATCTACAGCGGTAAGGTAACAAGACTTATGACCTTTGGTGCATTTGTTGAAATTGCACCCGGTAAGGAAGGCTTAGTTCATATTTCAAAGCTTGATGTTAAGCGCGTAGAAAAGGTTGAAGATGTTGTTGCCGTAGGCGACCAGGTAATTGTTAAGGTTACCGAAATTGACGACCAAGGCAGAATTAACCTTTCTCGCAGAGATGCATTAGTTGAAGTAAACGGCGCAGTTATTGAAGAAGGTGCAGAGGATGAAGCACCCCGTAAGTCCCGCCGTGACAACCGCAAAGGCTTTAAAAAGCACGACAAATAAAAACAGATAAAACTATCCGCTCGAAGAACTTCGGGCGGATTTTTCTTTGCCAAAAACCAACGGACACACCCTGTAAAAAGCGTATCCGTTTTGTTGTATCTTATCTTTTATTGACTTGTCGAAGTATCCTGAGAGCTTTCAGGTTGTGAACTTTGAACCTCAGAGCTTTCGGTAATAACCGACTCGGCAATTTCACTTTCGGTGGGGGTGATTTCAGACTCATTTACCAATTCAATCAATTCCTTACCAACACCAACCACTTCGCCCGTATGAGCCGCTATTACATAGGTGCAGTCAAGCAATGCCTTTTTACCGTCTGTATCATAAGGCAGCTTGCAGCTCGCCTCAAAAACAGGTAAATTGCCGTTTTTAGTAAGCACGCACTTGTAATCTGTAATTTTGTCTTCGGTTGTACAAAGCTGCTCAATCACTATCTTCTTTACATCTGCTTCGTTTATATAAGTTTGTGTTACATTAGAGTTTGTTTGTCCTTTTGGTGTAATAGAAACAATTTCACCTAAATTAGCATCAACCGATATTCTGTAGTCAACCAGTCCTAACCTAAAGTATATACCGTACTTATCGCCCACAAACGAACAATTGAAGAACTTTATTTCATCTTCGGTTGCTCCTGCTCGTTCAAGCGCCAATGCCTTTGCATTTTCGATTCCGAAATAGGTTCCTTCATGCACCTTAGAGTCTTCAATTTTTCCGCTATAAGCGTTAACGGTATATGAGTATGCGTCTGTATCGGTATCAAAGTTAACGATATAAACCAAATCCTTGTTTTCATCGTTTAATTCGCACTTGTAGTTATATATTTCTTTCTTTTCAAGCTTTGCGGCAGTTATTGCAATTTCTTTAGCCTTAGCTTTACCGATGCGCTCTTTTTCGGGCTGGTCTTTATCATTGTCAATTTCCACCTTTTCGCCCGAAAGAATTGAGTTTAACTGATGTATTGAAAGCGGTGCTAAATCTGTAAAGCTGTATTTTGGATACTTATCAATTATTTGATTTATAAGCTGAGCTTTACCATTTGTAATACCATATTCTTCAGCCAATTTTGTGGTTTTTTTGTCCTTTTTAACGGTTTGGCTGATAATCTCACCTTCAAGACCTTCTCCTCTTAAAATTTTACCAATTTCTCGGGATAGTTTTTTCTCAAGCTTAGCGCCTTTTTTCTGGTCATCGTTATCAACAGTTATAAGAATAGCGTTTGATAACTCGTCTATATACCCATTACGAACCATCGAGCCGATTATTGCGTTTACCGCCACTGATAAATCGCTGCCTTTAAAATCCATATCACCTATTACGGTTTTAGCGTCCTTATTAAGAGCCTTAGCTTCTATAATTCTTTCTTTATTATTTATAAGTAGTTCAATACTTGGGTTTACATCAAGGCTTACTATGGAATCTACAGTTTCGGGTGTTACTTGTGAAACCTTTGCCTTTGAAATTTCACTTCCTACAAAGCCTGAAATAAGCACCAGCGCTATAGCGGCGGCAACACTTGCCAGCTTGCGCAATAAAGTTTTATTTTTACGCGGCATAGTTATAATAACTGCCTTTTTCTCTGCTTCGTTTTTGCAGCTTTCCAAAACCGCATCAAATACATCGGGAACCGCCTGCGAAAAAGCGGCTTGATACTTTTGCTCTACTTCTTTATTCGTCACCGTACTCTCCCCCTTGTAAATATTTTTTAGTCTTCCTTATGGCTCTTTGATAGGTTGCAAGAACCGTTCCTAACGGAATATTAAGCAAATCAGCTATTTCACGGTGCTTTAGCCCCGCAACTATATGTAAAACCACAATTTTTCTCTCGTTAAGCTTTAAGGAATTAAGATAAAATTCAATTAGCAGCTTATCGTCAACATTCATTTCTTCCGAAAATTTAACACTGTAATCACTAAACTCAGGCAAAACTGCCTCTCGCTTTAATTTTCGCATTTTTTCAAGGCATAAATTTTTAGTAATTGTAAGCACCCACGCCATAGGCTTACCTTGTTTTTGGTAGTTTATAGCCGCGTGATAAACATTAACGTATGTGCTTTGCATAATATCTTCGGCATCATACGTATTTTTGATCAAAGAAAGTGCGAAACCGTAAACCGCAGTTTTGGTTTTTTCATAAAATTCACGAAAACTGTCTTGATCTCCCTTAGAAATCATTAAAAGTAACTCGTCTAAAGTTTCAGACTTTTCCTCTTGTAAATTTTCGTATACCGTCATTAAAAAAAGCAAAATTAATCCACCCCTTTTATTGTTAATGTTTGAAATGTGTTTTTTATTGCAAATATTATAATATTTATTTTACCACTATTCAAATTCCTTTACAATACATCCTGTGATTTTTTACTTGATATTATAAATTTTTTCGATATAATTAGCTATATAATATGTTTTTCAAAGGAAGGATTTAAAATGAAAATAACCTTTGTTGGCACAAGTCACGGGCTTCCCCAAAAGGACAGATATTGCTCCTGCTATATGATAGAAGCGGGCGACGGCATTTATTTTGTTGATGCAGGAACATCTTTTTCGGACGCAATGCGCGACTATCATAAAGATTCTATGAAGCTTAAAGCGGTATTTACTACACACCCACACTCCGACCATACAGGCGGAATAGTAAGCGGTATTTCTACTCTTGCTTGGCGTAAACCTGAGCTAATTTTCCAAATTTGGTTCACTTCGCAAGCTATGATAGACGCATACAAAAGGTATCTTTCTGCAACATTTTATTGCCCAAATGGCGAAAACCCTACGCCTAGTGTTGAATTTTGCCTTGCCAATAGTGGTGAAATTTATCGCGACGAAAACATAAGCGTAACCTACTTCCCTACACAGCATTTAGACACAACGGGCGACCCCGCTTACGGAATGGTTATAAAAGAATTAGGTGGCGACAATGCTTCGGTGCTTTTCTCGGGCGACCTTTCTTATAAATTGCGTAGCAACGACTACCCACAAGAAGCCTATAATCCCCACGACCTTTTTGTTTGCGAAATGGCACATTTTTACCCCAAGCATATTGAAGAATATTACGCAAAATCTAAGGTTAAAGGTCTTGCAATTACCCATTTGCATCCGGTTGTAGAAAAGGTTCCGCTAATTAACGATATGGCAACAAGACTTCCCTACCCTGTAAAAGTAGTGGCTGACGGCGATGTTGTAGAAATTAAAAATAGGGAGGCTAAATGGCTATGAAAATAACATTTTTAGGTTCGGGCGGTTGTATTGAACAAGCCGGTAGCAAATATGTTGCAACTATGGTTGAATGCGGTGATGCTATTTACTTGGTTGACGGCGGTTGCGCTATTGCTGACGAACTCTTAAGAGCAAACAAAGAATATAAAAATGTTCGTGCATTATTCATAACTCATTATCACGGCGACCATACCGCAGGTGTTTTTCCGTTTATAGACCTTATAAATTGGGCTTATACCGATTGCTCACTTTCGCTTGTTTCCCCAACTGAAGAATATATCGAAGCGCTTAAGGATATGATTATGGCAAGCCTTTCTTACGGCGGAAAAGTAGACAGCGAAAGGCTAAAATTTATTGTTGCAAAGGTTGGCAGAATTTTTGAAGACGAAAATGTTTTGGTTGACTATTTCCCAACTAAGCATTTTAAAAACGGCGATACGCCGTCATACGCTATGCTCATAACCGAAAAAGCAACAGGTAAAAAAGTTCTATTTTCGGGCGACCTTTCCTACGGGCTTAGCGGAAACGATATTCCAAAAGATGCGCTTCTTGAAAGCGATGTTTTTGTTTGCGAGCTTTATCACTTCATAGCAGGCGAACTTTTACCGCACCTTGAAGGATTTAACGGAATTCTTTGCATTAACCACCTTTTTGAACGCGATAAATTTAAAAAAGATATTTTAGATGCATTTAGCGGTCATTCTTTCGGCGTATTAGCCCCCAATAATAATGATATAATCGAAATTTAAAACAATTATTATAATGGTTAAGGTTAGTCATTTATACCAAATAAATATCCACCCGCAATAGTTTGCGTGGTTTTCGTTATACAAAAATCACCCGTTCAATGAACGGGTGATTTTACTTGAATAATTCAAAACTATCATAAAGCTCTTTACGGGTTAAAGCCTTATTAATAAGCGATTTATTATCCATCTTTCGTTTTCCTATGATTATTAAGCGCAAATATTTAAATCCCACGCAAATTACACCTATTGGCAAAAGCAATGGTGCCTTTTTCACAAAGCCAACCTCTGCCTTAGTTTTTGTAACAATATTGCTAAAGAGTTGTCTAAGCGGCGACTTAGCGTTATTGTCTTTTGAACGGTCGCTAATATATTTTATGTGCTGATAACGGGTGAAATCCTTTTTACCAAAATTCCCGCCATCAAAAATATCACATAACAATGCTTCTAAAACAGCATCATCGGGTTCTCCGCACCAAGCTTTTTCAGGGCAACCAAGATATTTTACAGCAAACTGGGTTAAAATTTTTGCAAACTCCCAAAGACCTGCTTGTTTTAAAGGTTTTTCAAAAAGCTCTTTAAAATCTGCATCTGAAAAGGTCGCAACAAAAACCGCCCAATCACACAAATGCCTAAGCCCCACGCCTTCGCTTGTTAGGTGTTGCGCGGTGTGTAGTAGCAATATAAGACCGTGATGAAAATCGCTCGGACGTAAATATTCGTTATTTTCTAAAACGTATTTTTCAAAAATATCAGTAAAGTAGGTTTTGATTCTCTCACCCGCATCATTTTCCGGTATAAAACCGATTCGACGGTGAAGCTCTATGTGTACATTTGTTTTTTGATTATAAAGGGAAATATGAGCCTGATTATTATCGTTAATATCATCAATTTTGTAACCGTTTTCAATCAAAAGCGCGGCAGCTTCCGAAACATCACATTCTCGCACAAGCAAATCCACATCCCCCATAGTCCGCAAAAGCGGATCGGGATAAAAACGAGCGGAAGCACAGCCCTTTAAAAATACATACTCTATCTTATTTTGGGACAGCAATTTATGCAACCACTTATGCTCTTCTGTGACCTTAACGTTGTTACCTATAATACTAAAATACTGTGACTGATACGCCGATAAATCATATCCGCTCTTAGCAAGTGCCGAATACACAAGCGGAAAAACCGCTTGAGACTTGGCTTCCATAAAAACTGTGGAAATAGCATCAAACGGCATAGTAGAGAGTTTGTTGTTTTTATAAAGCGAGCATAACACACAATTTAAAATTGTGCCGAAAAGATCCGATTTCAATAAAAGTGCTCCTTAATAATTAGTCAGGTTGTTCATCCAAAACTTTTTTTATAACTTCAGTAAGTAGTGTACTGGAAATTCCGTCAGTATGTGGCAAATAAACAATTTCCACCCCTAAAGGTTGGAACTGTTTTTCAAAATTATTCCAAGTATCCGTACCTTGCCAATCACTACCGACGAACATTTTGTCGAAATGATATTTTTCCCAAGCCGCAAATTTGTTTTTATCCAATTGCGGAACAACTTGGTCAACATATTTTAAAGAGGATATAATTTCGAATCTTTCTTTAAAAGGAATAACAGGGGTTTTGCCTTTTTCTGTTTGCACTAATTCATCCGAGCTAACACCCACAATTAAATAATCGCAAAGCGCCTTTGCTTTTTTTATTATGTTCAAATGCCCGATATGAAACATATCATATACGCCGGTTGTATAACCAATTATTTTTTTTTCATTCATAATATTTCACCAATATTGAGATTATTTATTAGTATTCTTAATGATATATTCGGCCACCATTTTAGAAGCATTTCCGTCTTCATAAGAGCCGATTTTATTCATAAATGCTTTAAGGTCTGACTCGTATTGTTTATTATCAAAGTTTTCGATGATTTTTAACAGTTCATCCATATTTTTCGCAATTGGGAAAGGAAGCTCGCTGATATCAAAGTACAAGCCACGTTCGTTTGAGGTGTAGCTTTGCAAATCGGGAGCATATAAAATGCAAAGCTTGTTGGCAACCGCCATATCGAACATACAGGAGGAATAATCGGTAATAAGTATATCTGCTGCTGCGACAAGCTCCTGCATATCGGAATATTTAGACATAGAGATTGCGAATTCGTTAGAAAGGTTATCGGTAATATTGGGGTGTAATCGACAACCGACTGACCAATTATTTTCACCTTTTGCAAGAGTGCTACTAAGCTTCTCAAAATCCATACCAAAAATGTCGGCATTTTTATTGTCGCGGAAGGTGGGGGCATATAATAAAAGCTTGTTGTTTTGGGCGATGCCATAATGCTCGAACACCTTTTCTTTTGTTTCTGTTGAGCCGTTTATTAAAACGTCTGAACGGGGTGTGCCGAATTTTGCAATTTCACCGCTATACCAAAATGCATTTTTAAAAATATTTGTACTAAATTCGCAGCCCGAAAGCAATAAATCAATTTTTTTAGAATCGGCTTTAGCAGCTTCAACATAGCTTTGCGGCAAGGTTGGAGCATCGCCTTCGATTTTTTTAAGTCGCAAAGAGCTGTGCCAGGTTTGGATATATCTTTGACCTTTACGTTTGTACCACATATGGCCCTGTCCGGTTCTTGCGTTGCAAATAACAAATTTAGCAGTATGTAATTCGCGAAGATAGTCAAGTGAAAAATATTTTACCACGCGGATTCCTTCCGGCAAGTCTTCGGGTATTTCTTTACCGTTTTCAAAAATCCATACCAAATCGAATTTTCCCGGGTAATGCTTAAGTAAATAGAGCGCGATATATTTTGGACTGTCGCCGAAATGCTTAAAGTTGTTTGCCCAAAAAATTATTTTATTATTTTCTAATTTGCGGCATCTAAAAAGGAAGATATATAACTTTAACCGCAAGAGTTTCAGTTTTTCTATAAATGACATTATAATCGCACCTTTGATTTAATGTTTGATAATGGATTTAAAGTTTTTCACAACGCCTAAAAGATATTTAAATTCTTTTGTTCTGAAATTGACGACAAGGATAACACCGTTTGAAATAATAAAGGTTACGATTGCCTTTAGTAATACAGTAAAAATATTAATGTCAGGGATATAGCTTGTCACAAAAAGGCAAAGGATAGCCGTTGCAATAAGAATTAAAGCTTTCATAATATAGTCTATAAAATATTTAGCGGGGGATTTTTTAAGCCCGTATTTAAATACTAAATATGGGTCGTACCAAGCGTTTGTAGTAAGTCTTGCAATAATTGTACCGACAAACACACCGGTGAGTCCCCAAACTTGTGCGAGTACAATAGATACAACAAGGTTGATGATTGCGCTAATAATAGGTCTAAGCTTACCTTTTGTAAAAAGTCCCATTGTTTGTCTGTAATTGAAGGAAGAAAAGAGCATACCTGCAACGTAGAAATTGGCACACATTATAGCAACTACGGGGAAAGAGAGTAAATATTCTTCACCGATCCATACTTTTACAAACGGCGTCATACAAATTAGCAAACAAATAGAGCAAACACCATAAAACCAAAAAGTAGCTAAATTTATAACGTTGAACATAAAATATTTTTGGTCGTCATCATCACTTGCATTTAAATTGCCTATGCTGGCAGTCAAGTTACCGAAAATAGTTGATAAAACACCGCGTACTGAAATTTCAAGTAAATGGTAGTTTGAATAATACCCCACCGTTTTAATACCGATAAATGCCGATATGATGATATTATCGGTTGAATTAAGGGCAATGGTGCCGATTTTATATATGACTAATGCCCCAACGTTTTTCTTAATACTGTTAAATTCTTCTTTGGGGAGCGGTTTTGCATTCTTGTTTTTTAAGAATGGGAATTTTTTGTTTGAATATATGTATATTACAAAGTTGGTTAAAACGCCAAATCCTATTTGTAAGGAAAGATATACAAAATAATTTTTAAATAAATAGAGTGTTGCTATTTGTGAAACGGATAAAAAAAGGCTTGACAGTATGTTGAAAATATTGATTATATGGTTGTTTTGAGTCGCGGTTATAAAGGTGGAGCGATAGGAAAAAAGATAGGAGAACGCCGAGTTTGCCACATACATAGAGTAGATAATTCTAATATGCGGAACAGCGTCGATATCGGCTATTATATAAGGTAAAAATGGTAAAATTGCAAAGCCTAAAATTAGCACAATGAAAAATAACGCTCTATATACTTTTGCATACAAATCCATTAGTGTGCAAATTTTTTCCTGATCATTTTCGGCAATCGGTTTGTATAAGCTGAAGACAATTGCTTGTCCGATACCCAATTCAGCGAAGGAAAGGATTGTAAGCACGTTAGAAAACAGTCCACTTACTCCAAGGTAGGTAGAGCCTAGCTGAGATATAAAAACAGTACGAGTGACAAAGCCGGTAATTGTGAGGAATAACTGGCCTGCAAGTCCTGTCATTATGTTGGTTAACGATTTTTTAATACGCATAAATGCCTGCCTTCAGTCAAGAGTTTAAAAGCGAGTAAAAAACAGCTAGATAATTGTCATAATCTGGTTGATTTTCGGATAAAAATTCTGACAAACTGTTTTTGAGAGCGGGGTTGTCTAATAATTTTTTTATTGCGTTAGCAATGGACCCACCATTCATCTCGGTAATTATTCCGTTGTTTTCGGTGATTTTTTCATAAGCAGCTTCAAAATTGGTTGTAACAATCGGTTTAGAGAAAATCATGGCTTCGTTTATGGTCATACAACTGCCCTCATAGATGGAGGTTTGAACGTAAATATCACAGTTTGCAAACCAGGGATAAGGATTGTTATTAGAACCGAGCAAAATGAAGCGGTCCGCTACGCCCAGTTCATTAATTTTGGCAGAAATTTTTGAGCGGTCGCTTCCGTCACCGACAATATACCATTTAAAATTGTATCCCGCATTCTTTAAAATAGTAGCGGCTTCAACAGCTAAGTGAATAGCTTTAGCTTCACACAATCTGCCTACAGTTAAAATAGAAGTGCAGGTATTATCAATTTCGGGATGATATAATGCTGATTTTTCCTTTATGTCATCTACGTTTAGCATATTTGGAACACAAACGGTTTTGTTGGCCATTTTAGGGAATAAGATGGATATTAACTTTTTTCCGTTTTGGCTATCTGCAGCAATTGCATCGGCTTGATTGTAAAAATTAGATATATAATCTATATTGTAATGGGCTTTGACTAAATCAGTATTTAGCCATAAGATTTTCTTTTTGGCGCGAGTAACTTTATCTATGGTAAAATAAGTTGCCATACCTTGACCGTAGCCTATAACTGCATCGAATTCATCGTCAAAATTTTTGACAAAGGGCTTAATGTTTTCCCAAATATATTCGCCGATATGATACTTCGGATTTTTACACTCAAGAGCCATTTTGATTTTAGAAATGATTTTTTTTGGTGATTTCCAGTTTTTGATATTTAAAACATATTGTTTTGTGGGGGCGGTCATTTCGGCGATGGGGTAAACACCGTTTATCACCCGTATTCTTTCGTCAAAACGGTATATATAACTGCCTTTAATTAAAGATAAAATAGTCACATTATATTTGGTTAAGTCTATACGGCGAATCATTTCGGCCATACATTTTTCCGAACCGCCTAAACCTAATGAAGCTGTGACAAATAAAATATTCATATCTAAACCTCTTCTGAAATTACTTTTTTGGAAAATTCAATCAATTCTTTAAGAGAATTTGGCGATTCTCCAATTTCATCGAATTCTTTGGAATTTATAAGGGCTTCATTTTTGTTTGATATATTGAGTAAGGTTTTGATGCGCAGATCACTATAACTTCCGTCAATGAAAAAGTTTTTATTCAAGATAATAGAAAACGCTGTACCGTGAAATGAGTTAGTGCAAACGAATTTAGCATTATCAAGCAGGGTGAGAAATTCCTGCGGTCCGCTTTCGTAATTTTTTATTTGGTCTTTTTTGTTCCAGTCGTGCCAGTCGAACATAACGATAACACGCTTACAGTTATGTTTACGGGCAAGATTTTTTGAAAATTCTTCCATTTCTTTTGAAACACCACCTGCAAAATAGCAAAAGATATAATCTTCTTTTATAGTGTCGGTAGATTTTATTTTGCGCCATTCGTCAGCACTAAGTAAAAAAACAGGGTCGCAAACCAAGTCAGCCAAAAGGCCTAATTCATTTTCGCATAAATTTTTCCCCGCAATTTCCCTAACCGTGATTTTGTCGAATTTTTGAAATAAAGATTCATATTTGCGGAAAGAGTCGGGGCTTTTTATGCTACTACCAAAGCTTGCTGCATAGGAAAATTTCTTTTTTTCAGTAAAATCCAAAAGATATGAGCTATCAAAGTCAACAATATTTATGTTCCACACCTGATCGCTGCCGACAACGTATAAATCGTATTGGCTGCTTTTTAAATCGCCCTGTTTTGTGTATAGAGTATTGCTAAGAGGTAAATAATTTTTACGGAAATTTTCAAAATTATTCTTACGCTTTTTAAGCTTAGTATAATATGGTATTTGAAAAATGTCGGTTAAAACAGCATTGCGAGAGGTGGGGCGTTTCCATATACTGTATAATTCTTTGACCGCATCTTTGCGGTAATCAATTATTTCACAGTCAGTACCCAATCCTCCAATGTAATGGCTCAAGGCATAAGCTTGAAGCACCGAGCCATAATTATCGGAATCGTGGTAAGTAAGAATCCCTATTTTTTTATCCACTTAATTAACCTCCAAATACGCCTTTTTAAGATATATTCTTTATATTTGTGTGGAAGGAAATATTTATTATAAAATGTTTTTGTAAAACCGCTTTTGGCATAGTGATTATACAAAATATCACGCTGTTTATTTTTATCCGCCGGTTTTGTTAGATGCGAATTATAAGCTATATAATCGTCGCGTTGTATTTTTTCACATGTGACGTTTGAAATGTTATCCAATAAATCGGCGCCGAGTGGAGTGTTCACAAGTATTAGCGAAACACCTTTTTTGCCAATACTCTCCTTTTCGGGAAATGCTTTTTCAAATCCCCAAAAATCACCTAGGGTGATGTCGGAGCACCTGCTTTCGGTTGCAAAAGGACATTCAAAGCATATATCGTTTTGAAGTGAATTAGATAAAAACCTTAAAACATATGGATCTTCGTTGCCGTCGATGATTATGGTTTTTGGATTTTTAGCCTTCAAGAAAACTATTTTTGTATTGTAGCTTATAAAATCGGTAGATTTTTCTTTGCAGCGAAATTGATAGGATTTAATTTTTGATTTTTTTGATTTTTCAATATATTTTATATAATCGGTAAAAAGCTTTTGGGAGGGCACGCCGTGGCAAATTAAATCCACAGTGAGTAATTGAGCGGCAAACTGTGATTTAAAAAGATTATTTACAGCGGCTACCTGACATGGAGTACCCGAAAACAAAACTGTTTTTCCATCTTCTAAATCAGTTTTTATGTCCGAGTAACATTTGTTTACTGTGCTTTGTGCATATTTTGAGCCTTGAAGCCTTACAAGGTCGGTTATATTATCCACTCTAAC
The DNA here is from genome assembly GCA_017403265.1 of Clostridia bacterium. Lineage (GTDB taxonomy): Bacteria > Bacillota > Clostridia > Oscillospirales > Acutalibacteraceae > UBA737. Next base: position 19,909 of record JAFQOJ010000064.1, on the reverse strand, counting down.
GTGACCGATTGAAAGGTCATTTTTGTAAGCGGCACCGTAAACTACACCGTCGTTTAAAATAACCGATTTTGCTATTTCGTAAAAAATACCGCCTGAGGTAGAATTACTTTTAACTTTTTCATCATTGTTATAGCCTTGAAACGCCGAAATAGTATTATTGGAATTTTCGGTGGTATTTGTGGGGCAAGTTTTAATGCACAGGCCACAATTTATGCAAAGGTTGGCATCAATTTCGGCTTTTAAAAAGCCTTCGTTGTTGTGTGTAAGCTTTATGCAGTTTTTGGGACACACCTCGGCACAAGCGCCGCAGCCACAACAGTTAATATGGGAAATATTCATTAGAACACCTTTATTAATGTTTTAAAATTTTATGTGCGGTTAATTTTAAAAACAATTCGGTAGAAATAACACCGTTTTTAAATGCATAGAAACGAAGCTTATATTTATCGTTGTCGCTTATATTTAAAAAGCTGATAGAATATGTAACCGCGAGGCCTAAAACTTTTTTAAAATAATACCTATTAAAGTATTTTTGTTTTTTGTTGGCTTTTAAAAGCTTTTTAAATAAGGATACTAGATTTTTGATATCATTTATAATTAAAACGTCGTAGAACCCTAAGCAATATTTTAATAGCGAGTCAAATTCGGTATTTGTATAATTAATATCAAAGACATTCACTCTTTCTAAGAGAAACTTCTTAAATTTCTGTTCGAAAGCGAAGTCGCGAGAAGAGGTTATTTGTTTTTTGTGCTTCCGATATTTTAGCAAAGGCTCTTTAAGGGACGCGATATTGCCATATTTTGCAATTCGCCACCAAAGAACAAAATCTTCCAAGCCTTTATATTCTTCTTCGTATCGTAAGGAATTGTTATCAAGCGCCGATTTTTTAATTATTACCGACGGATGACCTAATGAAGAGTTGAAGAAAAGCTCTGCCTTGGCGCGTTTGGAGTTACTGGAAAAGATGAATGGATAGTTTTCAATTCCTTCGCCAAAAATGGTGAAAGACGTGCCCAAAACAGCAATATCTTTATGCGTTTTAAGAAAGGATAACTGTTTTTCGAAACGGTTGGGTAAAGAAATATCATCTGAATCCATACGGGCAATAAATTCGCCTTTTGCAATTTCTAATCCGCGATTGAGAGTATAAACAATACCCATATTTTTTTCGTTTTTAAGATATACAATACGCTCGTCATTGTAAGATAAGATAATTTCTTCGGTTTTGTCAGTTGAGCCGTCATTTATGATAATAAATTCAAAATCTTTGTACGTTTGAGCCAATATGCTTTCAATTGCTTCGGCAATATATTTTTCTGCATTATATGCTGGCATTACCACACTGATTTTTGGCATAAGTTATCTCCTGTGTTTAAAATTTGCTAATTTTGCATAAAGAATTAGTAAATTGTAATTTTTACCAAGTATCCACTTCTCATGATTTGAAGTAACGCCCTTTGTTTTAATGGCTTCCCGCAGGGTTTTATCATTACACAAATCAATAACTGCTTGTCGTCTCTCTTTTGAAGAGAGGGGCGAGGTTTTGTAATAATAGTTATTTATCGCCATAAGTGAGCCTGTAATAAACTGAGACAAGTATGCCTTTTGATATTTTTCATCATCATTCCAAGCGGATTTTATAGCCTTTTCGGTCTCAAATTTAGCTTTTTTATAAGCTTCAAAATAATCGCTGTGAAAACGGTGTACCGCGCTTTTTAAGTTTACATATCGGTAATAAAGCGGTTCTTTAAGATAAGCAATTTTTTTTGCATATCCAAGGGCATAAATATTAAAAATTCGGTCTTCTGAAAATTTTACGCCAAGCGGAAATGCAAGCGTTTGCTTGCATAGCTTGTCGTTGCATCTATTATTTTTATAGATACAACGCCAAGCGGAACCCGCCATCTCCAATAATAACGATGGCGTAAAATCGAATTTTTCCAAAATTCGATTTTCTGATAACTGCATTATCGTATCCAGCTCGGTTTTGCCGTTGTCGTACACTGTAAGTGCATCGCACATAACAATATCTGCGTTGGTTTCTTCTGCCGTTTTAAGCATTTTTTTGAACATATTGCTGTGAACATAATCATCCGAATCTACAAAGCCGATGAAATCGCCAGTGGCTTGTGCAAGTGCATTATTGCGGGCGGCACTTACTCCTTGATTTTCTTGATGGATTACTTTTATTCTGCTGTCTTTTTGAGCAAACTCATCACATAGTGTGCCGCTATTATCGGTAGAACCGTCATTCACTAGAATGACTTCAATATCAATTTCGGTTTGAGCAAAAACAGATTCGACACATTTTGTTAAAAGTCCCTCTGCATTATAGACGGGGATAATTACGCTGATTTTAGGCATATTTTCTTTCCTTATCCAAAGTAGTCGTAGTTATATTATTTAAAAACCAAATTCTTCCTAACATAAGCCCTAAAATAATATATGGTAATAGGCTTGGAGAATTTGATATAAATCCCAATTCAACCGATTGCTGAATCCAAAGAACTAAAAATGAAATGAAGCAACCGCAAACAACGGAGTCTTCGAACCATTCTTTAGCTGAGTATAAAAGTTTGTGAAAGCTTGCCAACCAAAAAGAGTAGCCAACTATGCCATAGGCAGTAAGACAGTGTATTGCACTGTTATGCCAGTTAAGAGTTATAAGATTTCCACAACCGATAAACAGGTTTTTAAATAGCATTTCAAAGCCTTCAAGCCAAATTTCGTCGCGTCCGTTAAAAATTGGTTTGTGAAATTTTGTTATACTCCAATTGTTTAAAGAATCAAAGAAATGTGAATTCGCAATTAAGCAAACGACTCCAACAATTATTAACGGTATAAAGAGTAATAAAACAAGTCGATATTTCCCGTTAGTTAATAAATTTCTTGGTAAAATATTCAATGCGAATAGCGTTGCAATAATTAAAAACAAAATTCCCGAACGAGAATTGGTAGGAGAAATAAGGTATGAAAATAATGCGGTTGTAACAAGTAACATAACTTTGCTTCTAATACTTGTTCGGTCAAAGAATGGCACTATAAGTATTAAGAAGCTATGCATTCCAAGCATTGCGATAGAGTTTTCGTTCCAACCATCAAGAAGATTCCCAAAATTATATATATAAAGGATTACGGCACCTAAAAATCCGTAAATCAAACCCGTCCATAATAAAATTGTATTATTTATAGGAATTTTTGAAAGCAAATAAATAATACAGAAAACCCATAAATAATCAAGTGCTTGCATTCCAAAACCATTGATTATGCTACTACTAACAAAAACAAGCAACATACCGCCATAAATATTAAAATCAGAACGTTTTATACGTATATCTCCTTTTGTTTGGAAAGAAGAACAAATTGAAAACGCCGTTAATGTAATAATTATTATTTTTGCATAGTCAGTAACATGATAAACAGCATCAAGACCTGTTCCGTTAAAAAGATTTACTACCCATAGAATCGATAGAATTCCTATGTAAAAAAGTGATTGCATAAATCAACCTCATCAATTAGATTTTTTTGAAAGATAATATAGTTTTAATAAAAATCCCAAGCCTATAGTCAAGAAAGCAAGCACTCTGTGTTTGCCATGATAATTATATTTAGTATCCGAAGACATAAATTTAAATGCATTATAGCGTGTGGCATGCCCTATTCGTTCTTTTAAAGAAGAAACCATATCTATTCGTTGTTTGTGATAAACTTTAAATCCAATAGGATTATTCAGCATAATTTTAAAAAAAAGGTTTGACAAACCAGCTTCTTGGTATTCGCAAATAGTTAATACTTTATCAAGAAGGTACATAGGCCCTAAATCATCCAATTTATCGTACAATACGCATTCACCGATAAATTTCTCGTTTTCTATAACAGGGAAAGAATGTGTTTTTAAAACTTCTGTTTTATAGATGATTGTTTTTTCGCCTTTGCAAGAATATTTATTAGATAGTTCATAGGTTTTTGAAAGTACAATATTTTTTGGCAAATCGTCACTTAATTGTTTTCCTTTGGTATCGATTTTTAAGCCAATTATACCTATTGCAGATTTAAAGTTTTCATCCATTGATGCGTTACTTATTATTTCAATAGCATCATTTGGTAGAAAATCATCAGAATCTACGCAGAAATACAAATCCCCCGAAGCCAAATTGACACCATTATTAAAAGCTACATGTTTTCCGGAGTTTTTTTGACAGCGATATTTTATATCAATTTCTTTCTCAGAAATCCAGTTTTCCACTTGTTCTTTTGTATTATCGGAAGAACCATCATCCACGATTATCCATTCGAAATTTTTATCGGTTTGTTGTAATAAGCTCGAATATAATCTTTTTAAAAGTTCTTTTCTGTTATACGTGGGCGTGAAGACAGATATCATAATAATCCTCTATTTTACAAAGCCTATGCCTTGCTCTAATGTTTCAAACATTTCGTCCTTTTGTTTTTGGGTTATATTCTTGTTCCGTAGCGTGTATTCTTCGCCAAAAATATTATTGTCGGTCATTTTAGCTTTTTGTTTTTGGATATAGGTGTCGTAATCCATGATTTTTACAGCGGGGTTTCCGACATAAACACTGCCTGATTCAATATCCCGAGTTATAACGCTGCCTGCACCAATAATCACATTGTCACCAATATTCACATTTGGCAACACAATACTTTTAGCACCGATAAATACATTGTTGCCAATATTTACCCTACCTATCTTCGCATAGCCTAACGAATAACAGGTGCTTGCATCATGGGCAAGGATGTGAACATACGGCGCCATTGTTACATTATCGCCGATAGAAATCAACCAACAGTGTGCAGGGTCTAGGGTTACGTCGTGAAGCCGGTTGAAATTTTTGCCAACTTTCATACCAAGTTTTTGCAAATGCTCGGTGGTGTGTTGTCCGCGAATTCTATATAAAAGTTTTTTGAAAAAATATTTAATCATATCAAAAATCCTTGATTTATTTCTTTAAAAATTCAAAGCATTCGTTACCGAATATTCGGTGAAAAGGTTTGCTTATTATTGAACGTAGTTTTTGAGTTTTGGTAAGGCAACTGCCCATATACCAGTGAATTGACACAGTGTTTTTGGTTTTGTTAAGTCGCCCTGTTGTACTTTCATATGGGTTAAAATATTCTTTAGGGCAAACTATACCCCAATCGAATTTTTGGTATGTACCGTCACGCACTAAACCTAATTTTTCAAGCGCTGCGGTATTAAGCTTTGGGCACATAACAACACCTTGCTTCCCATCTAACAAATGGTCATATTCCTTCAACATCATTTCTAAAGCAGTACCATTTGCTACAGAACCAAATCCGAGGCCGGTATTTACATTAGCGTTTTTATTTTCACCATCGCCTGTTTCAAAACCAAAGAATGATTCGTTTTCTAACAAAAAATCGGGATTTTTTATTACTTCAACATCTGTATCAAAATACAAACCCCCATTTTGATAAACAACAAGCAAACGAACATAATCACTTAAAAAAGCGAATTTTTTTTGCTCATAACACATACGAGTATATCCGTTCATATTGATATTAAAATTGCTTTCGTTCCATTCGATTATTTCGTAGTCTGGGCAATACCTTTTCCAGCTGTTAATGCATTTAACAGCGGTTTTTGGGAGTGGGTTTCCACCAAACCAGCAGTAATGAATTTTTTTGGGTATCATATCCTACCTCTTTGAAAGTTTTCTTTTGTGTAAAAAAGTGTAAATAGATTTTGGCAACAACCCAACTATAATCGGTCGTAGCATCCAAATATAATATTTCTTTGAAAGTTTCAATTTTTTGATGGCGGATGCCGTTACTCTTGCTTCGTTAATGCGGTATTTGAATTTGCGGCGCGAGTAAGCGTTGCGGTCGTCACGCATTTTATAAAGCGGTTCGGATAAATTGTAGCCGCGGTAGCCCTTTTCATACATCCTTACCCACAAATCCCAGTCTTCAACACGAAGGCGTTTATCGTCAACCGCATATCCGTTTACGGCGTGGTAAGTTTCGGCTTTAACTAAACACGGTGCATGGCAAAAGGGAGTACCCTTTGCAATATTGTTGATATTCGGCTCGCCTGAAACTTTGCCTGTTCTAAAATCTCCGGTTTCATCAAAGTAAATCATCGGGCAGCTAACAATAGAATATTGTGGATTATTTTCTAAAAACTCAATTTCCTTTTCAAAACGTTGTGGCAAAGAAATATCGTCGCCGTCCATACGGGCGATATATTCAGTATCAGCATATTTAAGGCAATGGTTTAGCGTATAATTAAGCCCCTTATTTTTTTCGTTTTTAATAACTATAATTTTTTCGGGGTATTTTTCGGCATACTGCTTTGCTATTTCGTATGTATCATCGGCTGATCCGTCATCACACATAATGAGTTTCCAATGCGGATAGGTTTGAGCCAAAATAGAGTCAATCGCTTCCGCCAATGTGTCAGCACAATTATAAATGCCCATAATAATCGAAATTTTAGCAACAGATTCAGCCATCAACTTATCCTTCCCTTATAATTATTCGAGGTTTTTCGAGCACAACAGTGCAATTATCGGCAATATCACAGGATACTACACAACCAGCACCTATACGCACATTATTGCCGATTTTTATTTTACCTATTACTTTAGCACCAGCACCGATTAAAACATTATCACCAATTGTTGGTGCCCCACCTTTTCCCTCACCTATGGTAACCTGATGAAAAATAGTTGCATTTTTACCGATTACTGCATTGTGCGAAACAATTATCCCATTCAATCCGTGGGGCAACTTCGGAGGTGTCGCAAATTGTGCGCCGAAGTTACGATGAGTACCCATAGAAGCATTATTGAATGCATCCTGACGTTTAATATACCACAGTCGAATATTATCTGTAACCGCATTGCCTATTCGGCAGTTTATTACTTTTTCGCGATAGCGCCAATACTTTTCGTGGTTGTAATGTTGTATAAAAGACTTAAAAAATTGTTCTGGTTTTGAAATTTTTACTTTGGGCATATAATCACCAATGCTTTTTATTTTTTAATGCCGTAAAAATTATGCATTTTCTTATTTATTGCGCCAACATCAAATCGTAACGCGGCAGATTTGTTATTTTCGCTCATAGTTTTTGCAAGTTTGAAGTCTGTTATAATTTTAGTAATTGCATCTGCAAATTCTTCAGTAGAAAATGGCATGCACAAGAATCCGTTGACTCCATCTTTGCAAAAATCACGGGTTCCACGGTTTTTGGCGGCAATAACAGGAAGTCCCGTAGCCATACCTTCAACGGCGGCAAGCCCTAAGCCTTCACGGATTGAGGGAAAACAGCATATGTCCGAAGCTTTGTAAATTTCCGCAATATCTGTGCGGTAACCCAATAATTTAAAGTTCTTTTCAAGGTTTAATTCTTTTGCTAAGGCGAGTAGCTTATCAGCGTTTTCGCCTGTACCTGCAATTATGTAGTGGATATTATCATTTTTAAGCTTTGCCATAGCGCGTAAAATAATTTGGTGGTTTTTATTTTGGTTAAGTTCACCTACTGATGTTAGTAAAATAGCGTCATTTGGTATTCCTAGCTCGGCTCGTTTTTCTTCGGTTTGTACCACTGTATCGGCAAAATGTTTTGTGTCAATACCTACACCTTGCACATATTCGGTTTTTTGAGCATTAAGGTGCTTTTTTGCAAATTCGAAATCTTCAGTATTTATGGTTATTAGCACATCGGTAAAGAATGAGCAAATTTTTTCAATTGGGTAGAACATAAGCCAATTTTTAAGGGGTGCACCCTTGTAAAAGTGAAAACCGTGGGCGGTGTAAAAAACCTCACCGCCGTTTTTACGGAATTTCCTACAAGCCAATCGGGTGCACATAGCGGCAATGGGGGTGTGGCAGTGAACAATATCATAATCATTTTCAGCCACAATTTGCCTGATTTCCTTAATAGCTCTAAACGTACCCTTGTTCAAGGGCGAGCGGGTGCAGGAGATTGGGAAAATTTTACAATTCGCTTTTTTGTAATCTTCATTGACAGGAGTAATGCTTTCGTTTGTTGCAATATCTACCGTGTGTCCTGCAAGTATAAGCTCATTTATTAAATTTTTAAAGAATCCCATTGTGCTACCAATGGTAGTAACGTATAAAATTTTCATAAAATTCCCTTATTTTATCATAATTTCATTGTATTTCATCATATAAACGCCTTCTTTATAATGGCCTATGCTTTTTGGGTTTGCTTTTTTTGCAAGGTTGTTTTTGATAAGCGCCATGTGGTTGCAACCGCATTCAAAAGCGTGGGGATAGCCACCGCCAAAACGGGGATTTACTTCGGAAATATAATATTCGCCGCCGATATCGAAAATATCAATATCAATTTGACCTACAAAACCGCTTTTAAGGGCAAATTCTTCAATAAGAGCGAACAACTTCTCATCTTTAAAGGAAACGGCTTTATCGGTTTCGCCTGCACGCATTAAAATTTTCTTTTTGGTGAAGATTGAAACAACTTCTCGGGAAATTAAATCAATATAAACGTCGGCGCCAATTTCCTGTCCGTGCAAGAATTCCTGTATCATCATATTTTCTCCCGAATCAAATAAAAAGAGAGCGGTTTCTAAGTCGTCTGCCTTGCTTATCGAAATAGAAGCACTGCCACGTGCGGGTTTTACAAAAACGGGGAAGGTGATTTTACCTGCGTTAAGGTCGGCTAAAAATAAGTCTTTGTCGGTATAGCTTTTAGCACATTTATAGCCGTTGTCTTTAAGCCACTGGAACATTTGCATTTTGTCGAGTGTACGTTCGCACAATTCGTAGCTTGAGCCGATTATAGTAACACCGATTTCATCAAAACGAGCTTTGTTTTCTGCCAACAATGAAAGCTCGGGGTCGATAAGCGAAAGCACACCGTTAATTTTTTCTTTTTGGCAAATATCAAGTATTTTGTCGATATATCCCTTTTCAGTAATACGGGGCACAAGGTGAAATTTATCGGCTTCGTAAAGGGCAGGGGCAAGCTCACTCATATCGGTAGCGATAACCTTGCCTTCACCTTCAAATTCTTTTTTAAAATACTGCACAACCTTATTTCGCGTACCACAGCTTAAAATCAGAATGTTCATATCGGAAATTACCCTCTTAAAATGTTTTCATACTTTTCTAAGATAATACTAGATGCCCAAGGAATTAAATATCTTGGAGAGTTAGGGTTTGGGGTTGCAACTAAAAATTCCGGTTTAGGAAACTCCATTCTAACACCTAATTTATCAAGTTTTAAATTTTCAAGCATAAACAAAAAATAAAATTTACGCATTTTATAATAATATGAAATTTTTTGTATTAGATGCAGCTTGCGGTTGGCTTTAACAAAATTGTGAAAACTTTTAGCAGAGTAGGAAGACATCCTGGATTTTATTCGTTTCAGAGTGTCATATCTATATATAAATCCCGCTCCATGTTTTGAAACGCCAAAATCGTTTCTTTTTAAGCCAGCCTCCTCACATATTCTGCGTGAAATAGGTCTATCGTAATTATTATTTAACCGCCAAGGTGTCATTTCTTCACTGTTAGAAAGGTTGTAAATACTTTCCCATGCAGTTGCACCAAACAAAGGCATAGGAACCGTAATGGAGCCATCCCATAAATGTTTTTCAGACATACCTAAATGGCTTAAGATTGAAGTCTTGAAACAAAAAGCGTTGTTTCGTCCTTGGGCATGGCAGTTCCATATTGAGTCGCCGCGTTCTCCAGTGAAGACAAGATTATTTTTAAAATCTTGTGAAAAAGCAGAAAAGGATATTGATGCACCAAGCTCGCCTGTGCATAAATAATAAGCTTCAATAAAATCAGTTGAAGTTTTATAAGCATCAGGATGACGTTCCAATATATTTTCAAAACCTAAGGCTTTGGCTATTTCTACACCACTATCTTGTGCATATTTACCGGTCGCCTTAAAAGTAACTGCTGTTTTTGCACCGATTTTTTTGGCAATAACCGCGCAACAAGGCGCATCGTAACCGCGTGAAACAGTAGAAACAACGCCATATTTATGTTTGCGTTTAGGACTGTTAGCGTTTATTTGTAATTGTGTCATAGCACTCAACAAGCGAGTGTAATAATTATTAAAATTGGTAAAAGGCGCTACAGATGACTTAATAATTTCATTCCAAGTATTATCGTTGCTTATGATAATGTTTCTGTAATAGAAAATTTTTATCGTTGCGATGTTATTTTCGTCATCAAGCACATTGATTTCTTTTTTGTAATTGTTGATACCTAAGGTAACTGTATTGAAATCGGTTTCATATCCTTGATAATCGACATCTAAGTGATAATTAAGCTTAGCCATAAGCAAATAAAGGCTATTGGATATAACTAGTTTCTGTTTATCACATTCGGATAAATACAAACCTTCTGTTACATGTGTGGGGGTTGAAAAGATAATTTGGTTGCCTTCAATTTTTCCACCTGTGCCACAAAACCACTCTGACTTTTCAAAAAGTTTATCATCAAAATCACCACTCCAAGCACCAGAAACAAAGAAATTATCGAAAATTTCAACATTTTCACCGCATAAAATTTTTATATCTCCGTTTTCATATTCGGCAATCCAAGCTAAAGGAGGTAAGTTTTTGTTTACACTATATGTGAATTTCATAGAAATTTCTCCTTTATATCATTGAAAAATAAGGGGCTACCGCCTGTGTGTACAAAAAGAATATTTTTATTTTTAATGTTATTTTTTTTAATAAATTCGGTCATACCCCAAAAAGCCTTGCCTGTATAGGTGGCGTTGAGCGGTATTCCGTTTTGGCAAAGCATTTGGTGGATTGTTTCTTTAATTTCGGGTGTGTGTTTGCCATATCCACCGCAAATGTAAGAATCGTCAAATATAATATTTGGCACTTCTCCATCGTAGTTAACGCTTTCAAGATAATCTTGCACACTTTGCTCAACCACCTGTTTGCCACGGGGGTTTGGACGGGCAATACTTATTCCCACAATTTGTCTTTTATTATCGCCCTTAAGCACCGCACCGCAAACGAGGCCTGCCTGAGTGGTGCCGGTGCCGGAAGCGTGAAAAATATAATCGAAGTAAATGTGATTTTCTTTTTCCCAGTCGCAAATTTCGTTGTATGCGTCCACATAGGCCTTAGTGCCTAAATTTCCGTGACCACCGCCTTGGATAAAGTACGGTTTGCTTATTTTGGATAAATCATTCATCAAAGCATCAATAGTTTGCGAAATTTCGTCTAACGGAGCTTTTACGATTTTAGCTCCAAAGCTTTTAACTAAAATACTGTTAAAGGTTTCGGTGTATTCTTCTTCGGGGGAAACAATATAACAGATTAGTCCGTACTTGCAAGCCATATTGGCTATAACGCGACAATGGTTGGAGCTGCTACTGCCGTAAGTGACTACAGAATCATAGCCACCGCGAAGTATTTCGTCAAAGAAATACACCGCTTTCCTCGCTTTGTTACCACCGAAAGAAAATGGTAGCAAATCATCCCTTTTAACAAAAATACAATTATCGCCAAGCGAACTAATTTGCTCTATTATTGTTGGTTTGAACAGTGAATTCTTCTGCGGTAAGTCCATAAAAATATCTGTCCACCTTTCTATTGTTGTATATTAAATCTTCTTTAAGTAAGCCTTCTCTTTTGAAGCCTGATTTTTCAAATAAAGCCTGTGCTACAAGGTTATTTACCTCTGTGCAAAGATAAATTTTGTTCAAACCAAGTGTCGCAAAAGCATATTCAAGCATTAATTGCAGTGCTTTTTTAGCAACACCCTTACCTTTTGCTGATTGCTCTCCCAAAGCAATATAAATTTCTGCCTTACTATTTTTACGGTCAATTTGCAAAAGGCCGATTAAACCGACTGCGACACCATCAACTAAAATCACACCGTCGTATCTGTCATTTCTGTTTTTTATATTTTCAAACCAAATAGCAGTTTTTTCATACTCGAGCGGTAAATCGTAATGCAAATATGTATTGTTTTGTGGGTCGTTTATCCACTTTACTTTATTTTCAATATCATCTTTACAAAATTTACGAATCGATATTTGCATGTGTTTTCTCTCCTCTTGTGGTGTCAAGTCTGCCTGCTAAAATTTCGTTGCCGACAAGAATATCACTCTTTTTGATAACCTTGTACACGGTTTTGAAAAGAATGGAAATATCGAGCTTTAAGGAACAATTTTTTATGTATTCTAAATCGTATTCAAAACGTTCTTCCCAACTTGCGATGGCATTCCTCCCGTTCACCTGCGCGAGTCCTGTAAGTCCTGGACGGACGTCGTGGCGGTGCTTTTCTTCTTCGGTGTAGTAGGGTAAATATTCGACAAGCAGCGGTCTTGGCCCCACTATCGCCATATCGCCCTTTAAAATATTCAAAAGCTCGGGCAATTCGTCAAGTGAGGTTGAGCGCAAAAACTTTCCGTATTTTGTAAGGCGTTTTTCGTCGGGGAGTAGATTACCATCCCTATCCTTTGCGTTGGTCATTGTACGGAATTTTATTAGCTTGAAAATCTTTTCATTTTTGCCAGGTCGTAATTGTGTGAAAAAGGGGTTTCCCTTCATACCAATTGCCCCTAAAACAATTAAAACAATCAAAACAGGGGATAAAACAATCAGCGCAAAAAGGCTAAGACAAAAATCAATTATTCGTTTAAAGAATTTAGCATACATTATGTAATCACCTTAAAGGTAAGATTTGATTAAATCGATAACCGTTTGTTGCTCGGCTTCGGTCATCTTAATATCACTAGGCAGACAAAGTCCGCGAGCGAATAGGTCTTCGTTAACTGGGATGTCTTCCGCAGTAATAAAATCATTATCCTTGAAAACGGGTTGCATATGCATTGGCTTCCATAAAGGACGGGTTTCAATATTATGCTCGCTTAGTTTTTCTACAATTTCACAAGGTGTAATCTTAACGCTTTTATCAAGCAAAATACAAGAAAGCCAAAAATTCGGTACTGTATTTTCCAAATAAGGATTCGTGCTAACGGGGCAATTTTCAAAACCTTTTATGTAGCGATTATAAATTTCGGTTTTTAACCTACGATGTTCTTCAAGATGCAAAAGCTGACCACGACCTATACCTGCTACAACATTGCTCATACGGTAGTTGTAGCCGATTTCCTTATGCTCGTACCAAGGCAAAGGCTCACGCGACTGAGTTGCCCAGTAAAAAGCTTTATCGTGGCTTTCCTTATCTGCGGTTATTAACATTCCTCCGCCCGAAGTGGTGATAATTTTGTTGCCATTAAAGCTTACAGCGTTATATTCACCGAAGGTACCGCATTTCTGACCTTTATATTTAGCCGAAAGAGCTTCGGCGGCGTCTTCAATCAAAACTGCGTTATGTTTTTGGCAAATAGCAACTATCTCATCCATTTTGGCAGGAGTACCATAAAGGTGAGCTAGCATAACCGCCTTTGCTTGTGGATATTTTTGAAAGGCTTTTTCCAATGCGGCAGGGTCCATATTCCAAGTGTCTTTTTCCGAATCGATAAATACGGGGACGCCACCTTCATAGACAACCGGATTCACAGTTGCGGCAAAGGTCATATCGCTACATAAAACGATGTCGCCTTTGCTTATACCCGCAAGCTTAACAGCCAAATGAAGCGCTGCTGTGCCTGAGCATAACGACAAGCAGCAAAGGTTATTTTGGAAGGACAAATATTCAGCCATCTCGGTCTCAAAATTGTCACAATTGAATCCTAAAGGCGCAATCCAGTTTTTCTGGAAAGCTTCTTTAACAAATTCCATTTCTTCCTCGTGCATCGTAGGAGTAGAAAGCGATAAACGATTTATCATTTAACTTCACCTGTTTTTATAGAAAATACAAATAAACATAATTATACATATATATAATAGCACATAACCATTTATAAGTCAATTGAATAGTGCAAAATAAAAAAACTGAGCGTTTTTCAACGCTCAGCAAAAATCAGTTTAGTTTTTATGTTTCGGCTTTCTTTTTGGTTAAAACTTGCATTAAAATTATTATACCAACTAGACCTAGGCCGATTATATCGGTAACAATTCCGGGGTAAATTAGCAATAATCCGCCGATTGCAGATACCACACGCTCGTACCAACGCATATTATGCAAGAAATATCCTTCAAGCGCGGAAGAAACACCAAACATACCAATAACAGAAGTGATGCAAATCAAGATCACTTCTCCCACATTGGTATTTATAAACAACATAGCGGGATTAAGCGCAAATATATACGGAACAATAAATGCACCTATTGCTAGCTTTGTTGAAGTAATTGCTGTTTTCATTGGATTTGCTTGCGCAATCGCCGCACCTGCATAAGCTGCCAAAGCAACGGGCGGGGTTAAATCTGCAACAATACCGAAATAGAAAACGAAGAAATGCGCCGCAAGGTCGGGTACACCCATTTTAATAAGAATAGGTGCACAGGTGGCCGCCATAATGCAATAGTTAGCGGTGGTAGGAACACCCATACCAAGTATAATACAACAAATCATTGTTAAGAATAACGCAATTATAATCCGACTACCTGCCAAAGCTACTATACCGTTAATCATCATATTTGCAAGGCCTGTCATAGTAATGGTACCCGCAATAATACCAGCCACACCGCACGCAACAGCAACCGTAATCATGCCCTGACCGCCTGCGGCAAGAGCCTCCCAAATACGCTTGGGGGTAATACGGTCTTCTTTGTTGAAAAGCCCTACAACAATAGTAGCCACTATTGCAATAGCTGCGGCATAGGCAATCGAACGAGAGCCCGAGCCCACAAGCGCAATAAGAATAATAAGCGGTAATAATAAATATGACTGCTTAAGAAGCGGTAAAAATCTAGGTAATTCATCTTTAGTAAGTCCGCGAAGGCCCTCTTTTTTAGCTTCAAAGTGAACTGTTATAAATACTCCCAAGAAATATAAAGCGGCAGGCAATATAGCGCGAACTACAATGTTACTGTACGGAACACCAATATTTTCTGCCATAAGGAAAGCGGCAGCGCCCATAATTGGTGGCATTATTTGTCCGCCTGTAGATGCCGAAGCTTCGGCAGCGGCAGCAAATTCAGGCTTATAGCCTGTCTTTTTCATAAGCGGAATGGTTACAGAACCAGAGCCAACGGTATTAGCAACTGATGAGCCCGAAACCATACCCTCCATAGCGCTTGCCACAACGGCAACCTTTGCGGGACCGCCCGAAAAACCGCCCACAACCGAGTTAGAAATCTTAATAAAGAAGTCGGCGATACCGGTTCTTTCCAAAAAAGCGCCGAAAATAATAAATATAGCAATATATTTTGAACATGTGTTAATCGGTGTAGATAAAATACCCGATGTTGTGGTATAGAAAAGCTTACCAACCAGGCCTTCTAGTCTGCGCAATACATCGGGGTTAGTAAGTCCCCAGCCTATAGCATAAACAATAAATACACCTGCAACAATTATAATCGGAATACCAACACATCTGCGGCAAAGCTCTAACAGACAAAGAATACCTACAGTACCGATTATTATTTGGTGCAGTTGGAAATTGTTTCCTTGTTGAATAATGGTCATTGCATCTACAGTGAAGTAGAAAAATGAACCTGAGCCAACTAACATAAGCACGAAATCGTACCACGGCATATAATTAACCTTTTGCATACCCTTTTTAGCGGGATAAACCAAAAAACCGATAAATACTATACATCCCATAAAACTTGAAAGTCTTATTGCGTCAAGCCAGGTTGCAAAAAAGGTTACATAAATACAAAACAGGGAAAAGGCTGCCAAAATGCAGTTTATTACAATTTTAGGGGTGCCTTCCCAAACACGCGTGTTAGATTCGCGGTCGAATTTTTTCATTACCGCTTCTAAATCCATTGGTTCTTCAACCGCTGTGTTCTTCTTTTTAGAGAATAACAATAAACTCCCTACCTTCCTTAAAAATTATTAAAATAGCTGCGACTTTTATGCCGCAGCTATTACTTTTCCAGAAATTCAATACTGTAAATTACTGAACTGCTACTTCTATTCCCTTTTCTTTGAAATATTTAGCAGCGCCTGCATGGAAAGGAACAGTCATACCGTCTGTTGCATTCTCAAGGCTTAATTCAGCACCCTTTGCGTGTTCTTTTGCAATAGCGTCTTTATTTTCAAATATTGCTGCTGTAAGATTGTAAACATCTTCTTCGCTAGCGTTTGCGTCAACAATTAAGGTAGCTTTAACGGTAACGGTTAAAACTTCTTCCTTCTGATTGGTGTATGTCTCAGCAGGGATTTTGTAAACCGAATAGAAGGTGTTTTCCTTCATAAGCTTATCTGCAATAGCGCCGTCAATAGGAACTATGCGAACCTTTGAATTGGTCATACTAAGCTCGGTAATAGCGGGTGTGGGAGCACCTGCAACGATAAATGCGGCATCAATCTGACCGTTTTTAAGAGCATCAGCACTTTCGTCAAAGTTTTGATACTGGGGTTTAATATCTTTTTCAGTAAGACCTGCAGCAGCAAGAACGTCCATAGCATTGAAATAAACACCCGAACCGGGAGCACCGATGGAAACCTTCTTGTCCTTTAAATCTGCAACCGTCTTAATGTCATCATTAGTGGTAACAAGCTGAACAGCTTCTGCATAAAGACCTGCAACTGTGCGGAAGGTATCAATTTTACCGTCTGCTTCAAAAGAACGGGTGCCGTTCCAAGCATAGTCCATAACATCTGACTGAACTGTACCTAACTGATAGTCGCCCGCGTCAATACCCTGAATGTTATCCTTAGAGCCACCGGTAGATACTGCGTTAACTGTGATATTAGCATTGTTTTTAATATGCTGACCGATAATTCCGCCGTAAGCGTAGTATGTACCTGTAGGACTACCTGTACCCATAGTCATTGTTGTTGAACCGCCGCATGCAACAAGGGCAAAAACTAAAGCGATTGCCATTAAAACTGATAAAATTTTCTTCATTGTTTTATCTCCTTTATATGTATTTATTAATGATATTCAATATTATACCAAAAAATTCTCTTTTTGGCAATAAAAATTTAAAACTTTACCTTATATATTATATTCCATACATAATCCACAAGTAGATATATGCCGGAATAATAGCCGATAATGTAAAAGGTATACCTATTTTGAAGAAGTCAGAATTTTTAACTGTATAGCCTTCCTTGCGAAGAATACCGATACCCGTAATATTAGCCGAGGCGCCTATAGGAGTGCAGTTTCCACCAAGTGTTGCACCTGAAAGCAATCCAAAATAGAGCACGGTAGGATCAACATTAAGTGCAGATGCCAAGCCCGCTATAACGGGTATCATGGTTGCAACGTAGGGGATATTGTCGATAAATGCCGAAATTAAAACAGACGCCCATACAATAACTGTATAAAGAATAAATATGTTACCGCCACCCGCTTTAGCAAGAAGGTTTGCCGCACCATCAATAACACCTTGTTCGGTAATAGCGCCAATCATCAAGAAAAGACCTAATAAAAGACCTATTGTTTCAAAATCAATTTCTTTAAGCGGAGAAATAATTGCTGATATATTTTTCTTTTTTGCAAAATTATAAACAAGACCAATTAAAAGCAGACTGCAACAAATAAGTCCGTTTGTAATATTGGGTTTGTTTGGTATAAATGAGGCACAAATAAGTAATAAAATTGTGCCAAGCAGCAAAACAGACGGAACATAGTCGGTTACCTTTGTGCGCTCGGTAGTTTTGGGGATGGGGTCTCTTTCTTTGCGGAAAAGAAAAGCCAATATTAAAGCCGCTAAAACAGCACCAAGCTCCACTGCAAAAAAGATACTTAGTCGGCCTTTATACCAAAAGAAATCCATAAAACTCATATCAAGCGCAGAGCCAAGCATAATTGCTGTGGTGTCACCCACCAAGGTTGCGGCGCCCTGCAAATTAGATGAAACCGCAATTGCTATAATAAACGGAACAGGGTTTGTTTTCAGCTTTTTGCATATTTCAAGCGCTACAGGCGCCACCATAAGAACGGTAGCAACATTATCAACAAAAGCAGAAATAACACCGGCAAACAATGAAAGCGCAACCGCTGCCCATTTAATATTGGGAACCTTTTCCATTATTAAATCTGCGAGTAATTCAGGCATTTTACTTTCAATAAAAAGCGCCACTATACCCATTGTACCTGCAATCATAAGCAAAACATTAAAATCAATTGAGCCAAATATTTTGCTTATGGGAAGCATACCGCTAACAATAAAAATCAACGCTGTCCCCAAAGCTATGTACGGTCTGTACTTACTGAATACAAGCATTAAAATATACGCTATTGCAAAAATCGCTATTGCACCATATATAATAAAAATCCCCCCTATAGTTTTCCATGAAATATAAAACGGTATATGTATTATATCAAAAAGTTTTAAATAGTTCAAGTTGAAAGAACAATTGCTTAAAAACCAAAGAACCGTAAAGCCTATCGACTCTGCGGTTCTTTGAATTGGTGAAGACGGTGGGATCACCGTCCGCTTCGCGTACTACCAGGCTTGTCGACCGTCGCTTTGCGACAGTACCCGACTGCGCCGTTTTCGTCTAAAAAACTTGCCACAGGCAACTTTTTTAACGCCGAAACCCTCTCGGGTTCGACCCCTTTGTTCTAAAAATAAAAGACCGAAGTATCTAAAAATACTGCGGTCTTTTAAATGGTGGAGCATAGGGGGATCGAACCCCTGACCTCTTGACTGCCAGTCAAGCGCTCATCCCAGCTGAGCTAATGCCCCAAATAAACACATTAAGTGATTTATTTATGAAATTTTATTGTAGGGTGCGTTTGTAAGTGCATCACACTCCCAGCTAAGCTACGCCCCCGAGCGTAAGTATATTAACACATTACTTTAACTTTTTCAAGGGATTTTTTTAAAATAATTCTTGACATCCTTTAAAAAAAGGGTATAATATTCTTGTTACTTAAATTTTGGGGAATTGTGTAACGGTAGCACGACAGACTCTGACTCTGTTTGTTGGGGTTCGAATCCCTATTCCCCAGCCAGAAAGGGTGCATCAAAAAGATGCACCCTTTTTTTATGCCCTGTTTATCAGGGTTTCCGAGCAAAAACACCCTCAAAATTTAAGGGTTGATTTCATAGATGAAAATAGCCTTTTTCGACCTTTCCAATGGATGTGAACCCCCGAAAACAAAAATATCGTTAAAAAAGCAGGTAGATTTTAATTCTACCTGCTTTTATAAATGCGATTTATTGTTAGTCATTATCTTGTAATGCTACAAAGTTTGGATGCCATTTGGGATAACTCGGAGGAATTAAAGTGGACGATGTGTAAACAGTATCTCCATCAGGTGCTTTCTTGAAAGTAGGAAGAAATCTACTTGCTACTCCCATATAATACAATGCCATTAATGTTGTATTATCTTTCGTCCAAGGTTTATTCTCAAAATTTATAAATCCCATTGGTAAATTAAATAAGGGATATCCTCCATGAGCAACTTTTAATTGCCCTAACAAATGTGCTATATTATAGTAATGTAAAAGAAGTTTTTCTCTACTAAATACTACTTCAGGAGAATCCTTACCACATGATTCTGTAGTGAAAATTTTTACAGCACATTCTTTAGCGGGATTTTTCCCGATATCTTCTTTTGGTATTAAACAATCTTTATATGTAGATAAAACATTCTCTTGATTTAAATCTAAGTAATCTTTTTTCTTAGTCGACATATGTAATACTCCTCTAATAAAAGTATAAATGAATTATATCATTTTTTATTTGTATTTGCAACTTAATATTTAAAAACCATGCAGGTAGATGAATCAAAAATCTACCTGCTTTTTTTATGCCCAAAATTCAGAGAAAGGAGAAAATTCAATGAGGTATAAGACGAATTTAGATGCAGTCAAACATGTGGCTATATCACTACTCCACACACATATTAAT
>JAFQOJ010000063.1 GCA_017403265.1 Clostridia bacterium | reverse complement strand
CACGATTTAATGACATAGCCTTATTTTTTGCCTGTAGACGCTATTTTTATCATTATATATCAGAAAAATTCAAATAGTTATAAATTTTGATATTACAATTATAAAGCTTAGATAATTTTTTTAATTTACTATCATTCACTCATTTTAAATTTTTATAATGTACCTCTTTTTTAAAAATTATCTAAAATACTCATCTGATAACTTTTTCTCTAATGATACTTTGGCTATTTAAAAAAATTCTATCGCCTGAGAACAAGAGTTATTTTTTAACAATTTTACATATTACTCCATAAAAATAATTATAAATACTTAATTTATATTTTTTGATGGTTTAAAAGAAAATTTATATTTTTTTGATTAGATAGCATCGGGAATTATTAAAATGAATTTCGGGTACAAAAACGATTTTTGAATGAAAAAATATAAATTTCTTATATTGCCTGTCGGGTGTTATTAAATACAATAAAGAAAATAGATTTACCTATTCTATTATAAATGTATATTTCCTATTATTTGTTAAAAAATTAACAATAGTACTCACCCTAGAAAAAGCTAATATTACCACCCATGACTTTTATGAGTAAAAATACCGTAACTGCAATTATTACAGCTGCAACAATAAATACAATGATACTTTTATACTGGTTGGCTACAGTTGTATTTTCACTTGAAGTTACAACTCTGGCTTTTTTTAGCACTCCCCTAACGGGTTTATAAATTGCTACAGTTGCCGCAGCATTTATAAGTGCTTTGCAGAAATTAAATGGTAAAAGTAAGGTTGGAATCATAGCAATTACAGCTTTTGAATCGACGGTTGGTATGTAAAGCGGTGTTATTAAAATATTTGCAAGCGACATTACAACACAAACGCCAACAACCGATAAGCAAACACCTATTATAGCGCCTGAAAATGTTCTTTTGTACTTATAAACTATACCTACCAATAATGTAAACGTTGCAGATGATAGAAAATTCATAATAAGGCCGTAAAAACCTGTATCACTTACAGTAAAAAACTCTAAAAAAGCAACAATAGCGGCACAAATAATGCCGTATAACGGGCCGTACATTAAAGAAACAATAGCAATAATAGTATCCTTTAAATCAAAGGACAGATGTGCCACCTTGAAGCGTAAAACAGCCGTCATAATAAAAGCTAAGGCACAAAAAACACCTGTAACACTAACCTTGATAATTTGCTCTTTTTTCATAAAAACACCTCAAAAAAACCCTTGTTATAAAAATATAACAAGGGCTAAAATATAAATTATATATCTTCTTTCATCCCGACTATACGGTCGGCTTTGGAATTTCACCAAATCAGCCTTTCGGCTCGCGGGCTTTACCGCCGGTGAGGATTTTCACCTCGCCCTGAAGAACTCTTTTTTAATATTATACCACTGTATTATATATTTGTCAATTACTTAAAGTACATAAACAATTGGCATTTAATCATACCGTTATAAAGCTTACGGCGTTTGTTGGCTTCTTTACCAAAATGCTTTTCAAACTCATCATGTGGGCTTATTATATAGTATTTTTGACCGTCACCCGTCAAGAAACGCTCACCCATTGTTTTATAAAGCTTTTCGGCGGCTTTGATATCCAAAAGGCGTTCACCATAAGGCGGATTTGTAACGGTAATACAGCGTTCCTTTGGTGGTGAAAAATCCTTAATATTGGCAATTGCGGCTTTAACATATTTCTCAACGCCTGCTTTTTTTGCGTTAGCAAGTGTTAATTCAACACAATTTGAATCAATATCAAAGCCTTGTGCTTTAAAATCAATATTTTTAACAATTAAATCTTGAGCGCGCATACGTTCATTTTGCCAAATTTTAGTATCTAAAAATTCAAATCGTTCCGCGGCAAAAAAGCGTCTTAAACCCGGCGCAGTTTTGGTTGCCATTAACGCCGACTCTATAAGTATAGTTCCGCTTCCGCAAAATGGGTCATAAATTTTAGTATCGGGATAAATACGTGCTAAATCACACATTGCCGCAGCCAAGGTTTCTTTAAGCGGTGCGTCGTTAGAAGTGCGCCTATAACCGCGTTTGTGCAGACCTTCACCTGAAGTATCAATCATCATAGTTACAAGATTTTTGTGAATAGAAAAACGAATTTTATATTCACAGCCTGTTTCTTGAAAGTATGATACCTTATATTTTAATTTTAAGCGTTCTACAATTGCTTTTTTAATAATAGACTGACAATCAGGAATACTGAAAAGCTGTGAGTTAATGCTCCAGCCGTTAACAGGAAAAGAATCATCCATACCTATATAATCTTCCCAATTAAGAGCTTTTACGCCTTCAAAAAGCTCTGTAAAAGTAACGGCTGTGAATTCGCCAACATTTATTAAAATGCGTTCAGCAAAGCGTGAGCAAATATTGGCACGCGCCAACATATTTGGCTCGCCCTCTAATAAAACGCGACCGTTTTCTGTAGTTATATTTTCAAAACCCATACGGCGAAATTCGTCAGCCGCAATTTTTTCCACACCGAAAAGACACGGTGCCACCAATTTAATATTATTCATTCTTACTCCTAAAAAAAGCGAAACCATATGGCTTCGCTAAAAATAATTATTTCATTGCGCGTCGTTTATTGCGTGAGTTATCAGGATTTTTGCGTTTAAGGTCTGAGAATTTTTCATCACTCGACTGCTTAAAGCGGTTCATCATTTCTTCAAAAGAAGCAGGCTCAGTTTTTCTAGGGGTCCAGGTATAAGATCCGTCAGGCTTAGGCTGAGTAAAGGTTTTGCGTTCCTTAGAAGCTTTCTTAGGTTGCTCTTCTGCTTTTTTAATACTAAGAGCAATCTTTCCGTCTTCGCCAATATTCAATATTTTGGTTTTGACGGTATCCCCCACCTTAAAAATTTCGTTAATATCGGTTACATAAGTATTTGAAAGTTCTGAAATATGTACCATACCCGATTTACCTTCGCCAATATCAACGAATACACCAAAATTTGTAATGCCTGTGATTTTGCCTTCAATAATTTCTCCAACAGTGAGTTGCATAGATAGTAAAAATCCCCCTAAAAGTGTTTAATTGCCTGAAATATCGATAAAAATCTGCTCGTCGGAATAAATATAACCTAACCGTTCACGAGCGGCTTTTTCGATAATTTGTTTGTTTGATTCGTCTTTAAGCATTTCTTTTAATTCTTCAATGCTTTTTTGTTCATCCGCATAAATAAGCTTTAATTCTTCTAGTTCTTTTTGGCTTTTATCAAGAGTAGACCATAGGTTTGATAAGGTGGTAACCATATAAACACAAAAAGCCAATATCAGAAGCTTTAAAATTATACTGCGCTTTTGTTTAGGCTTGCGCTTCATAAATACCTCTAACAGATTTAATTAGATTTTTTATTAGTATACAACAAACATACAAGTTTTTTCAAGCCTTTTTTCAAACATTTTAAAGTATTTTTAAAAAAATCGGTAATAAAGCAATCCATTTTTCCTATTATTATGTAAAATCCTTTTGAAATAAGGTCTAAAAGCTTAAAAAACAGCTTTAATAGAAAACACATAACAATAATATAGTATTTAGAAAGCGTTAATACGAAGAGTAAAAAACCAAGTAAGATGCCTATTAGAATGTACGCTCTTACCTGACCGTTTGTAAGTGCTAATAAAAATATAAATGTTATTACCGCCAATATTAAAAAATATAATATATCTTCAATAAATACCAACAGAATTGTATGTTGCTTGCATTTTCTAAGGCTTCGAAAAAAATCATAAATTATAGCAAAAAGTATACCTAAAATGATTGAATATAAAAAGCTTATTGCTTGTGAAGTATTATTTATCTCCCACATAGCTTACCTAAATATTTTGCCAAAAAAGGATTGCTTTGTATCGCTTACAGTATAAGCAACCGCGTGTATTCTGCCTTCTGCCGTTAGCTCTCCGGTAGCGGTATTGAAGTTTTGTATATGTAGACTGTTTCCTTTAATTGTAAGCTTTCCAAGCTTTGTATCAAGTAAAATGGTTTCTTCATCAAAGCCTAAACATTCGCTAACCCCCGAAAGATTTATAACCTTTCGGTTTTCTATAATTATACTTCCCGCTGTAATAGTGTTATTTTCTTGCACAATAAAACACCCCTTAAATTTATATTTAAAGGGTGTCATTGTTATTCCTCAATACTATACATTAAGGAAGCATCGCTTTTTCCTATTGTTTCTGTAACAAGGGTTACTTTTGCCTTGAACACACGCGTACCGAAAGAAATTTCTAACAAATCCCCAACCTTTACATCGTAAGAAGCACGGGCTTGTTTGCCGTTTACTAAAACTCTTCCGTTATCGCAAGCTTCGTTAGCAACTGTTCGCCTTTTAATGATTCGTGAAACTTTTAAATATTTATCTAATCTCATATTAACTAAATTATAAGCCGTCCCATTTAGGACGGCTTAAATAAAAACCTTAATTATTTAATTGCGTTTTTAAGAGCTGCGCCTGCTTTGAACACAGGATTCTTAGAAGCAGCGATTGTGATAGCCTGCTTAGTTTGGGGATTGATACCCTGTCTTGCAGCGCGTTCGCGAACTTCAAAAGTACCGAAGCCAACGAGTTGAACCTTTTCGCCTGCTTTTAATTCAGCAACTACAGTGTCAACAAAAGCGGCTACTGCTTTTTCAGCGTCCTTTTTAGTAATGTTTGCTTTTTCAGCAATTGATGCAACTAATTCAGTCTTGTTCATTTTTAGAACCTCCAAAAAATTTTTTAACGACTTAATTGTTATAAACTAAAACGGCAATTAAGCACATTAATTCCTATTATTTATACCATATTTTCATTTAAAAATCAATAGAAAATACAATTTTTATTAAAAACAGAAAATTGAGTGGATAATTTTTGTGCAAAACGCTTAAAGTAAATGAAATTATCTCTTAAAAAGCCTATTAATAAGCGGAAATTCAGAGATTTCGCTTTTTGAAAAAGTCTTGGTTAATAAAATAAAAATAGCATAAATTAAAACTGCAGTTATAATTGCTAATGCAGTAACTAACATACTTTCAGAAATTTGTGATACAAGCAAAGCAGAAATACCGCACACTAAGGCAGAAAAGAGCGGTTTTAAAAGTGTGTTTTTGATATCACACTTCCCTATCGCCTTAAATAGCACAACAAAAACCGATGTGCAAAGATATAAATAACATATCAGAGTACTGATAGCAGCGGCATATATATTAACTTTTGCAAAAGATACAAGTATTAAGCTTGATACGATTTTTATAACGATTGTAATTGTTATATTGATAATTGCGCTTCGCTTTTTATCTATTGCCTGTAAAACAGTAATCAGCGGTATCGAAAATCCTGCAAATAAAGCGGTAATACCGTAAATTTTAAGTAAATTTTCACCTAGAACACTAGAATTAGAATATAGTATGTTCATAATTCTAGCGCTTAAAACCGTAAGACCGATTGCCGCCGGAAAAGTTACAACCGATATTAGCTTTAAGGTGTAGTTCACATTTTGTTTGAGCTCGGCCTTGTTCCCATCAACCGCTAATGAAGTTATTATTGGCAAGGCACCAACGCCTAAGCTTGCCGTAAAGGTTGGTATTAAATTGTAAACTGTAAAGGCTTTACTTCTGATTCCGTAAAGCAAAGCGGAAAAATCACCTGATAATTCACCGTTTTGCAAAGCCACCGTATTTATATAACTGTCACTTGCAAGGGAAAGCGGTATTTTTACGCAAAATACATCTAATAAAGCAACTATACTCGCCGTTAGCCCTGCAAAGACAAAGGGTAAAGAAAGGCGCAAATATAACTTTAATTCACCCTTTTGGTAAGTTTTAGAAATTTTGCTTTTTAAGGTATTATTCTTTCTAAACTTAATATGCAAATAAAGTGTTGAAATTGCAGTTCCAAGTGTAATGGCAGTAATAGCAAAAACCGAAGCAAATGCAACATTTTTTGTTAATCTTAAAGCAATATAAGAAAAAAGTAAACCCAAAACCAATTTAGAAACTGCTTCAATTACTTTTGAAATTGCTGTAGGATACATATTTGAAAAACCTTCAAAATACCCTCTGTATGCCGAAATAATAAAGCATAAGAATACCGACGGTATAATAGCAAAAATGCTATAATAACTGTTATTTTCGCCGTTTGAAACAATACAGAGCGGTAATGTGATTAAAACAAGCGCTAAAGAGATAAAAATACCGAGAAAAGTAAACAGCCGTCTGCATGAAGAAAAACTGTTTAAAATGTCATTCTGAGCATTTTTTGATACATTCTTAGACACTATGTGCGAAACCGCTGTAGGAAGTCCTGTAATTGCTAAAAGGTAAAAAGGCATATATAAATCGTGAGCTACAGAAAAATAACCAAAGCCCACTTCTCCCAAAAAGTTATCGCTTGCAAGCGGTATTTTGAAAAAAGCGCTTATTATTTTTACCAATCCAGTAGACAGTATCAAAATTAAAGAGCTTTCCACTAAGGTGTTGGATGTCTTTTTCATAAAATTTCCTTAATAATTTCTATTAAATAATCTGAAAGTAATGTGTCATCCTGTGAATTCATTTCGCGGTATGATTCGGTTGCATTATCTCCCGCATCATCAGAAATTCGCCTTAAAGCTAAAAACGGCACCGAAGAAAAAGCACAAACATAAGCAATAGCGGCAGTTTCCATATCGCACGACATCGCCGAAAAATTTGTTTTTAAAGAATCTCTGGTAGCATCATCACAAATAAAATGGTCGCCCGAAACCGCTGTACCAAGCTTTAAGCCTGAAATAATACGTTGTGCCACCTCTAAAAGCTTAGCATCGGCGAAATAAATATACTCTTGTAATGGCTTTTCGCACAGAGAATAGCCTGTCCCTGTTAAATCGAAATCGTGTTCTAAAAATTTATCGGGTGCAGTAATTTCACCGCGAGAAATACCCGAAATCCCGCCCGAAAGACCAAAATTAAGTATGATATTGCAACCAATATCAACAAGATGCATCGTAGCGGCGGTAGCATTAACTTTGCCAATACCGCATAAAATAGAAATAACCTCAGCATTTTTACCGTCTTCTTCAACAGTAAATTTATGTCCCTGTCTTTTTAAAAAGGTAAAGCTTTCATATTTGCCTTTTTCAATAAAAGCGGCAAAGGGTTTATATTCATCTATATCGGCAACTACTATACCAATTTTTAAATTTTCCATACTTCCTCCAATGAAAAAATGGCTGCTTTGAGCCATTTTTTCTATTAAATACATTATTTTTCGGATTCAAGTTCCTTTTTTATGGCTTCAATTTCTGCCTTAGTTTGCGAAATACTATCAACTAAAAATTTAATTTCTGTATCCTCAATTTCAGTATCCTTTGCCTTATTGTAATAAAGCTGACCTAAAGCCTTAAAGGATTTATTACATTGGTTTTCGAGAGTTGCAATATTATATTTTTGCTTACCTGTAGCAACTACTTCCTCAGTTTTTTGGGAAACAATTTCTAATGCTTCCTTTGCTTTATTAAGTGCATTATCAAAAAAATCCATAGAAATACCTCCGTTTTTAATATAATATCATAATTTTGGTTGCAAATCAAGTTATATATAAAGCGTAAAATTCGTCAATACGGTTTTTGCGCTTTAATATTTCGTCAAATTGATTTATATACTCGTACGGGTATTTATAGTTAAAAATACGCTCAATCGAGTCGCCGCCGGGTTGACGCAACTTAGTAACCGCCGATGCACCGCAAGAAAGAATAGTATGAGTTTCGTCCATAATAAACACATTGTAAAGACATTCAAATCCAGCTTTAGCATATCCAACATTTTCAAGGTTGCCAACCGTTTTACTTTGGCGGTACATATAATAGGGCTTGATATGGTTTTCACATAAGGTTTTATAAGCATAATCCACCATTAACGAAGCAGTTTTACCCATTTCAATTTCGGGTATTTCGCCGTTCTTTGTAAGCGTGGACGAGCGTTTCATAGATAGCGAATGTACAGTTACGCTTTCGGGATTTAACGATAAAACCTTTTGAATAGTAGCTTTAAAGCTATCAAAGGTGTCACCTGGAAGACCTGCTATTAAATCGGTATTTATGTTATTAAAACCGCATTCGCGCGCTAAATTAAAGGCATCAACAGTCTGCTCGGCAGAGTGCTTTCTTCCGATTTCCTTTAAAACACTATTGTTCATAGTTTGCGGGTTAATACTAATACGAGTAGCGCCAAGTCTTTTAATAACATTTAACTTTTCTTTGGTTATAGTGTCAGGTCTGCCTGCTTCTACAGTATATTCCCTTAAATTATCGAATGAAAAGTTTTGCTTTACCGTAAGCATTATTTTTTCTAAAGCATTGGTTTCTAATGTTGTAGGTGTTCCGCCGCCAATATAAATAGTTTCAAGCTTTAAATTATTTCGACTTGCGATTTCGCTTGTAACAATTAGCTCGCGACATAAGTATTCTATATATTCAGGTATTAGCCTTTCGGCCTTTTCTATCGAATGAGATACAAATGAGCAGTAAGAGCATCTTGTAGGACAAAAGGGTATTGAAATATACAGACTGTATGAATTAGGCTTTGATAAAGCTGTAATGTTACCTTCGCCTTTTAATGCTTCGGTACAAAGCGATAATTTTTTCGGCTTTACCATTAAAAAATTGCTAAAATAATCCTTAGTGAACTCTTCACCACGTTCTTTTTTAAGGCGTGAAAACAGCTTTGCAGGGCGGATACCTGTTAATATTCCCCAATCGGGGAAATAGCCTGTAGCGGCTGTAAAACAGTTATAAACCGCAAGCGCTAAAAAAAGCTCTGCGTCTTTTGAAAAGATATTGTTGATGTTTTCAATTTTTTGCTCGTTTTTATAGATATTACCTGCAAAGTAAAGTTCAGCACAAGCTAAATTTTCTTTTATCTTTGTAACAAGACAAAACTCTGTAACATCTTCATTTTCAGTAAATTCAATCTTTTCAAAAGGCAGAAAAATGCGTATAAGCTTTTCGGTTTCATATCTATGGTCGTGGTTTATAAGGCAAAGTCGCATAAATTATCCTCTGATATACGGGTTTTCCAATTTTTCCTGTTTGATAGTTGTATTTTCTCCGTGTCCTGACAGCACAATAGTATCGTCAGGTAAGGAATTATATAAGTTTTTAATTGAAGCTTTTATTGTGTCATAGCTACCGCCGTAAAAGTCGGTTCTGCCGATGCTTCTGCAAAACAGTGTATCACCGGAAAAGAGTATATTATCGGTCAAGTAACACACTCCCCCAACTGTATGTCCTGGGGTGTAAATCACCTTAAAGGTAATATCTCCTACTAAAATTTTGTCATCGTTATCAAATAATATATCGGCAGAAAATGGTGTTAATGCGGCATTAAACATATTGGCTAAATTAAATTGCGTATTAGATAAAGCATAGTTGTCAAGCTTGCCGATTGCTATTTTTGTATTGGTTTCGTTTCTTAAACCCAAAGCACCGCCTATATGGTCAAAATGGCTGTGTGTAAGTAAAATAAGCCTTTCCTTATTTGCGGACGTTTTTAAAAAATTTGTAACGGTAGGGCTATCAAAACCAGGGTCTATAACAACAGCAGCCTTATCGGTGGATATGAGATAACAATTAGCTTGAATATCACCTAAAGGTATAACATTAATTTCCATTTTTTCTCCAAATTTCTGTATCGTAGAGTATTGTGACGGGACCGTCGTTGACAAGCGATACCTTCATATCGCCGCCAAAAACACCCTTCTCTACCCTTTTAACACCTAAATCCTTAAGCTTTTCACAAAAAATATCATAATACTTTTCTGCAAGAGCAGGCTCTAATGCTTTTATAAAGGACGGGCGGTTGCCTTTTTTAACATCGGCCGCTAGCGTGAACTGAGAAATAGCCAAAATCTCACCGTCAATATCAAGAATAGATTTATTCATTTTGTCATTCTCGTCACAGAAAATACGCAAATTAACCGTTTTATGAGCCAAAATATCAATATCAGCCTCGGTGTCACCTTGGGCGGCGCCAAAAAGAATCATATAACCTTGGTTACATTCTCCTACTACCCTGCCGTCAACCTCGACAGAGGCTTCACTTACCCTTTGAATAACTGCTTTCATTATTGATTTATCCTTTCAACATTGAATACCTTTGGAACTTTTTCTACTCTTGCAATAATACTGTGCAGATGTTCAACACTTTCTGCGCTTATAGTCATTATAATAACGCAGTTTCCGTCTTTAGTCTGTCGCGCGCTGATGCTGTGAATTGCAACACGCATATTGTTAAGAGCATTCATAACTTCAATAAGAATGCCGTCGCGGTCGATTGCAACTGCCTTAAGGGTTGAAGTAAAGGTCTCGGTTTTATTACTGTTCCAATAAGCGTTAATCCAACGGTCAGGCTCATCATCCAAAGAAATGTCAATTGGAACGTTATTACAGTCGCGCTTGTGAATTGAAACACCGTGACCGCGGGTAATAAAGCCGATAATCTCATCCCCCGGTAAGGGATTACAGCATTTAGAAAGCTTAATAAGGCAATTATCAATGCCTTCAACTATAACACCCTCAGATGATTTTGTCTTATAGCCTACTGTGGCAACGGGAGTCGGTGGCTTTGTATCAGCAGTGCGCTTATTGTAATCTTCCTTAATACGCGGCAAAATTTTTGAAAGTAAAATTCCGCCGTAGCCTATAGCAGCATAAAATTCTTCGCTATTTGTAAAACGGTATTTTTTAGCTAATTCTTCGGTGTATTCGTTTAACTCGGTTTCAGTAAAGTTAATATTATTACGGCGAAGCTCTTTTTCGTATTCACTTTTACCTGTTACAATATTTTCACTGCGTTTTTCCTTTTTAAACCATGAACGTATTTTTGCCTTTGCCGAAGATGTAACAGCAATATTTAGCCAATCACGGCTTGGCCCTTTATTAGCCGAGTTAGTGGTTAAAATTTCAATAACCTCACCTGTTTTTACTTCGTGGTTTAGTGGAACAATCTTTCCGTCAACCTTTGCGCCTACCATGCTTATACCTACGGCGGTATGTATAGCGAAAGCAAAGTCTACAACCGTAGCACCTACAGGAAGATTTATAACATCGCCCTTCGGTGTAACTGCAAAAACATCCTCTTCGGATAAATCTACCTTTATTGTGCGTATAATATCTGACGCATCAGTAGAAGCATCTTGAGTATCAATAAGCTCATGCACCCATTCTAAGCGTTTTTCCATACGCTTGTCATTCTCGGTTATGCCTTCCTTGTATTTCCAATGTGCCGCGATACCAAACTCTGCAGTATGATGCATTTCAAATGTGCGGATTTGTATTTCAAACGGAATGCCCGCACGGCTTATAACTGTTGTATGAAGTGACTGATACATATTAGGCTTAGGCGTAGAGATATAGTCCTTAAACCTGTTTGGAATAGGACGGAACATATCGTGCATTAAGCCTAGTATATTATAGCAGTCTGCAACGGTATCTGTGATAATTCTGATAGCATAAATATCATAAATTTCATCAAAGGTTTTACCTTGTGCATACATTTTTCGGTAAATGCCGTGAATAGACTTAACTCTGCCTTGAAAAGAAAGTGTAGTATTTGGCATTTCACTGCGTAGGCGTTCTTCAATACGCTCTTTAATTTCACTTAAAATCTGTACGCGGTGGTTTTTACGGTGCTTTAATAGCTCCTCGATTTCGTTATATCCTACTGGGTCAAGGTGTTTAATTGCAAGGTCTTCAAGCTCTTCCTTAACCCCCCTAATACCAAGCCTATGAGCAATCGGCGCATAAACCTCAAGCGTTTCAACCGAAACATCACGCTGTTTTTGAGGGCGCATAGCATCAATGGTGCGCATATTATGAAGACGGTCTGCAAGCTTTATAATAATAACCCTAATATCCTTACCCATTGCGATAAGCATTTTTCTAAGGCTTTCAGCCTGTTGCTGTTCCTTAGATGAAAAATTAAGCCTACCGATTTTTGTAACACCGTCAACTAAAAGTGCTACCTCATCACCGAACATTGATTTAATATCTTCAATTGAAATATCGGTATCTTCTACAACATCGTGTAAAAGTGAAGCGGCAATTGATTCACTGTCCATTCCAAGCGAAATAACAATTTTAGCTACATTAAAGGGGTGGTAATAATAGTCTTCGCCCGAGATACGCTTTTGACCTTCATGAGCGTTTACACACAATTCATAGGCTTTTTTTATAAGATTATAGTTATAATCTTCACCAAAGTTATCAAGTGTAAGCTTAATATCTTCATAATTTTTAAGCTGCAAATCGGTCACTATTTCTCACACTCCTTTATAAGCCTTTGATATATTGTAGAATTTGACAAGTTGGTTTTTTGAGAATTTGGGGTTTTAAAATATTTGCCGTATTTTTTATGTATTAGATTTAATTCTTCCAATACATCTAAAGAAATTTTGGTTTTACCGTAATTAAGCGAAGTAATAAAATTGTAAATAATCTTATCTTGTAATACACCGTTTTCGGTAATATAGCGGTATACTTCACCAACCTGTTCTCTCGTAGGTGTAATTACAGCAGCGTTATATGGCAACGCTTTAACAAAAGAACGGTAATTTTGAAGAGCATAAAATAAGACATCATCATCCGTTTTAGATACTCGGATACCTTTTATTTGAACAGAAACCGACTCATAACCGTTGTAATTATTGGTTTCCACAGTAACTGCAAGGTCTAAGCTGTCACCTATATTAAAACAAAATCTGTCGGTTCCAACAGCAAATAAGAGCGCTTGAAAGCTGTTTTTTTCTTTTGAAAATAGAAGCTTTAAATGGCGATTATTGGAAAGCGGAGTTATACGTTCTAAAGTTACGCCGTATATACCAAAAATGGGCACTTGATTTTGGAAACCGAAAGGCTTTAATTGATTTAATGATTCTGATAAATCCACTGTTAAAGCTTGTGGATTAAGCTTGCAGTCGAGCGTTAATGTAGGCGGAACATAGTCCTGCGAGTTTGCGTATATATTGATTTTTTCTCTAAATTCGTCAATATAGTCGGCGGTTATGGTAATTCCGCAGGCTAAATCATGCCCACCAAATTTTTGCAAAATTTCTTTACAACTATTCACCGCATTAAATAGCGAAAATCCGTCATAGCTTCTGCCGGAACCGTGAGCAATATCATTTTCACGCGACAAAACTATTGCTGGCGCACCAAAGTGCTCACAAATACGTGACGCAACAATACCCACCACACCGTGATGCCAATTTTCACCACAAACGACAATTACACGGTCATTTTGTAAATTTTCAGCTTCGATTTTAGTTACCGCTTCGGCAAAAATTGTTTTTTCAGTTTGTTGACGTATTGTGTTTAGTTCATCAATATCGTTAGCAATTTTAAGTGCTTTTAACATGTCGGTTTCACACAGTAAATCAACCGCAATTTTTGCGCTACCCATTCTGCCGGCGGCATTTATACGCGGACAAATGGAAAATGCAATTCTTTCGGCAGTAACATCGCTGATTTTAACACCCGAAACATTTAAAAGTGCTGAAAAACCAACAATAGCATTAGCTTTAATCTTATTAATTCCGCATTTAACAATACTGCGGTTTTCGTATATTAATGGCATTAAATCCGCAATAATTGCAACCGCTAAAATATCGGCATAATCATTCAGTAATTCTTCGGGTTCCTTGCCTTCCATAACACAAATAAGCATAAAGGCAACCTGTGCACCGCAAATCGACTTGAATTCAGACGGACAATCAGTTCTGTGAGGGTCAACAACTGCTGCCGCATTTGGTAGTGTTTCGGGTGGTAGATGATGGTCTGTAACAACCACTGTCATCCCTAAGCTATTGGCAAGGTCAACTTCTTCAGCACAAGCAATGCCGTTATCAACCGTAATTATAAGGTCTACACCAAGGGATTTAAGGTACTCCACCGCTTTGCAATTCATACCGTAGCCTTCATTAAAGCGGTCAGGTATATAGTAAATGCAGTGAGCATTTCTTGATATCAAATATTTATATAAAATAGCCGTAGCGGTAACACCATCGCAGTCATAATCACCGAAAATTGCAATTTTTTTATTCTCGTCAATAAACATATTAACAATATCGGCGGCGTGCATAATATCAGCTAGTGAGTATATATCTGAAAAATTAGGTTCATCACAGAAAAACTGCTCTAAATCGGCGGGGTCGGTAAAACCGCGCCCCGAAGCTATTAAAGCTAAAATAGGCTCGATTTCACACTCATTTGCCAACTGTTTAGCCAAAGCACGATCGGTATCTTTTACAACCCACTTTTTAAAGCCCATATTATCACCGCCTTTCTTTAAGCAAAAACAATATATTAATTTATTTTACCACTAAAACAAAGAATTTTCAATATATTTTATGATATATTTTATATAATAAAAAACTCCGCATAATGCGGAGCTTATGTATTATCCTGTTGTTGTTTTTTTATACCAAAAAATAATCTTAAAATTCCGTTTAAAAACTTAGGACCTTTGAAAATTACTACCTTCATAATAGGTACCCTCCATTAGCGTTTTGCGCTACTGCAACCAAGTATTATAACCCAAATTGCCAATACCGCTATTAAAAATTTAGGAGGACAAAAGCAACTGATGAGCATACCGCCTGCAAATGCCATTGCGATAAACCCTTTGTTAAATGTAAATCTTCGCATTTGTTTTCCTCCTTACAATATCATTATATCGGGAAAACGAGAAAATGTTACCGATTTTGTTTTTTATTTGCTTCCCAAGCCTTTAAATCTTTTAAATCATTAAAAATTTCGCAATACGAGTCATGGCGGCTCTTCTCAATTTCGCCTTTTTTAACAGCCTCTATTACCTTACAACCAACTTCTTTTGTGTGAGTACAAGAACTAAATTTACAGTTATATATATTATCGCCGAAATCGTAAAAGCAGCTTGCCAAATTTTCTTTAAAATCGTAGTCGCTGTTATCGTATTCAATAGAAGAAAAACCGGGTGTATCAAGCACAAAACCGCCAAAAGTAAGCTTATAGGCTTCAATATGGCGAGTAGTGTGCCTACCTCTCCCCAATTTTTCGCTCACATCACCCGTAGCTATATTTTTATTGCCGAAAAGGTAATTAAGTATGCTGGATTTACCCACGCCCGAATTACCCGTAAAAGCGCTTACACAGTCCTTTAACTCGCTCTTTAATTCCTCCATGCCAATACCACTTTGCGCCGATACAGTATAAGTTTTAAAGCCTGATTTAAAATATATTTCACTAAGCCTTTTAAAATCACCCAAATCCGCCTTATTAAATACGATAATGGGCTCAATATTGTTATAACGGGCTATAGCGGTGATTTTATCAATAATATAGGTATTGGGTATTGGGGTTGCATAAGACGAAACGATAAAGAGCTTATCAATGTTAGCAACATTGGGACGTTTTAAAGCGTTTTTCCGTGGTAAAATTGCGTTTATAACACCGTGAGTATTATCAAGTGCTTGGTATTCAACTAAATCCCCTACCAAAGGAGAAAGACCGCATTTGCGGAAATTCCCCCTGGCTTTGCATTCTAAAACGCCGTCTTTAGTTTCGATATAATAAAATGAAGATAATGCCTTAATGATTCTTCCGTTCATTATTACCTGCCTTTAGTTAGTGCTCTGAGTTGAGGAGGTGATTTCAGAAGAATTTGTATTATTAGAAGAGTTATCAAGTGAAGAATTAACATTTTGTTGATTGGAGCTATCAGACGGAACAGAGGGTGCATCAAAAGTGTTGGTGCTTGTAATAATTACATTATCTCTTTCTTTTCTAAAGTCAACTGAAATAGATTGATAATCTTCCCAAGTTCCGTTTTCACTCTTTATCATAATAGTATAGTTTTCAGACTTGTTTTCGGAAGTAATATCTTTAAAGGTATAGTTTTTTACCTGTGAGAGATTGATACTTTCCCCTGTTTTAACACAAGTTCCGTTAAGCCATAAGGATAATTGACATATATTTTGCGGATACACAGAGGGCACGGAAACTTGAATATCTGTTTCATATAAACCGCTACTTACATAAAGCGTGATGGTAGTGCCTTCGGGTACTTTTTCAGAACCACCCTGCGGTTCTTGTCTTAAAACATAATCTTTTGGCTGATTACTGTCTGCAGGGGTAAGATTTACATTTTCTACTTCTACTTTAAGATTAGCATCTTCAATTTTATTTTTAGCTTGAACAATAGGCTCACCTACAACATTAGGTATATCAACGCTTACTACTTCCTTGCCTGAAGACACATAAACTTCAATTTTGCTTCCCTTTGGTACACGATTACCGCGTTGTGGTTCGGTTTTAATTACAATGCCAGTTTCAACATCCTCGTTAAACTCTTGCTTAATAACAACCTTAAAATCATTGATATCTTCAAGCTCGGTCTTTGCGGCTGCTTCGGTATAACCGTAAACATTAGGAATTTCTACAAGTGTTTTACCACTGCTGTAATAAAGGGTGATTTTGGTACCTTCCTTTAATGGAGAGCCTTCTGTGATGGATTGTTCAACAACAATGTTTTCTTCATATTCATCGCTTGCTTTTGGCTCAAATGTAAATATAAATTTACCCTTATATTCTTCATTATTTTGAATATCCTCAAAGTTTTGACCTACAAAATTTGGGCATTTAAACTCATCGCCTGTTGAAGCAAAAAGTTTTGGTATGAAAATTGCCGCTAAAACTATAATTGCGGCGACAACCGCAATAGCAACACCCGTTAAAATGGGTATTAAGCTATTCTTTTCCTGTTTTGCATGGGTTTCAGAATCATCAGTTACAACATCCGACACTCCGCCAACATATTTTGTCGGAGCATCATCTACAAAATAGGTATACGGGAAGGTTATAGAGGGGTCCTTGCGGAAGTTAGAAAGGTCGCAAAGAATTTCAGATGCAGACTGATAACGTCGGTCAACGCTTTTTTGCATTGCGTGCATTGTAATTTGTTCAAGACCCAGCGGAATAGAGCCGTTAACCTCGCTTGGTAACTGCGGTTCACGCTGTAGCTGCATTATTGCAACCGAAACTGCGCTTTCTGCTTGGAAAGGAAGCTTACCTGTAAGCATTTCGTAAAGCATTACACCTACGGAATAAATATCGGTTCGTTCGTCGGTTTTTTCACCTCTTGCCTGCTCGGGACTGATATAATGCACCGAGCCGATTGCTTTATCGGTAATTGTGCGTTGGTCACTGCGGGCGAAGCGCGCAATACCGAAGTCGGTAACCTTAATTGTGCCGTCACTTAAAACCATAATGTTTTGCGGCTTAACGTCGCGGTGTACAATACCTCTGTCGTGTGCGTGCTGTAAGCCTTTTAAGATTTGAATTGCAAAATGCACAGCATCCTTCCATCTAAGACTGCCTTCACGCTCAATAAACTCTTTGAGAGTAATACCTTCAATATATTCCATAACAATATACTGTATAAGGTCACCGAAGCTTACATCGTAAACGCTCACAATATTAGGATGTGAAAGCATAGCAATCGCCTTGCTTTCATTTTTAAAACGACGTAAAAACTCTTGATTTGAAAGAAATTCTTCCTTTAAAATTTTAATAGCTACAAAGCGGTTTTCCAAATTATCAAAAGCCTTGTAAACAACCGCCATACCGCCCACACCGATAATCTCGCGTATTTCATATCTGCCGTCAAGGCGTTTTCCTAAATATTTATCCATAATAAACATTCCTTTCATTAAACTGCGGTTAAGGTTACAACTGTTATGTTGTCACCGCCGCCGCCTAAGTTTGCAAGCTCAACTAATTTTTCACAAACAAGCGAAATTTCATTATTTTTAAAAGTATCAAAAATTGTATCAACATCTACAAAGTTGGTCAGTCCGTCAGTGCAAAGAAGTAATGTATCTCCTTGCGCTAAGGTGATAAAATCATTATCAACAATAACTGTATCCTCAACACCCAAAGCGCGTGTAATAACATTTTTACGTGGGTGCACCTTTGCATCTGCCTCGGAAATTTTGCCCGATTCAATAAGCGACTGTACAATAGAATGGTCCTTTGTAAGCTGAGTAATGCTTTCATTTACAAGGTATATTCTACTGTCACCTACATGAGAAATTACTGCTTGATTGCTTAAAGTGACCGCAACAACAATAGTAGTTCCCATTCCCTTTAATGCATCGTTCTTTGAAGAACGTTCATAAATTTGCAAATTTGCGCTTGAAATCGCACTTGAAAGCATACGCGCAATTTCATCAATAGTTAAATTTTCACGGAAAGAATTATAAAGATATTCACTAACGGTTTTAACAGCGATTTCGCTTGCAATATTACCTGCATTCGCGCCGCCCATACCGTCACACACAATAGCGAAGGCAATGTTTTCAGATAGCTGACCGGCAATAAATGCATCTTGGTTGCTGTTTCTTATAATGCCTTTATCAATTTTGCTGTGTATTATCATTGAGTCATACCTCCTTTGCTTTTCGCCTAAGCTGTCCGCAGGACGCATCAATATCAGCACCTAATGTTCTGCGAACTGTGGCGTTTAAACCGTTATATGTTAAGCGTTTTTGAAACGCGTGTATTTTAGCAAGGTTTGGTTTTTTAAAAGAGTTTTCTTTCACAGGGTTTGCAGGAATTAAATTTACATGGCACATAATTCCTTTAAGAATTTGCGACAGCTTATCGGCACATTCATCTGAATCGTTTACACCTTCAATTAAAGCATATTCAAAGGAAATCCGCCTTGTAGTTACCTTTTGGTATTCCTTGCAAGCGTCTAGTAGTTCTGAAATATTCCAGCTTTTGTTCACCTTCATCATATCATTTCGAATAGTGTCAAAGGGTGCGTGAAGTGATATTGAAAGTGTTATTGGAAAATTATATTCTGCTAACTTTTTTATACCGCTTACAACACCGCTGGTTGAAAGTGAAATATGTCTTAGTCCTATATTAATTCCGTTGTCACTAGAGACTAATTTCAAAAATTTTACCGAATTATCAAAATTATCAAGCGGTTCACCCATACCCATCATAACAACGTTTGAAACGCGGATATCATTGTCGGTTTCGGCTTTAAGTATTTGTGCAAGCATCTCCGACGGGGTTAGGTTTCTGAAAAGTCCGTCAATACCCGAAGCACAAAACGAGCAACCCATACGGCAACCCACTTGGGTAGAAATGCAAACGGTATAGCCGTGCTTGTATTTCATTAGCACCGATTCTATATATTCGCCATCATAAAGCTTGTAAACATATTTTACAGTGCCGTCAATTTTAGATACATACTTTTTAATTATTTCAGCTGTTGCTATATAGCATTTTTCCTTTAATAATTCGCGAAAGCTTTTGGGGATATCGGTCATTTGGTCAAAATTTTCTACTCCCGAATGTAACCATTTAAAAATCTGCTTTGCACGGAATCTGGGTTGTTTTAATTCTTCTAAAAACAAAGACAACTCATTTAAATCAAAAGACAAAATGTCGATTTTCTCCAAATTATCCCTCCTTGTTAGTTAACAAGTAATGCTGCGAAAAATCCGTCCGTGCCGTCATTGAATGGCATAAATGTGTGCATATATTTCAAACTGAAATCAGGATTTTCTTTTAAAAAGCGTTCTACTATCTCTTCGTTTTCGGCTTTTCTTAAGGTGCAGGTAGAAAAAAGCAATCTACCGCCTTTTTTAAGATATTTTTTTGCGTTGTTAAGGATTTCGTACTGAATTTGCGGTAAATTTTCAAATTCTTTGAAATTTTTATACTTAATTTCGGGCTTTCTGCGTATAATACCAAGTCCCGAACAGGGCACATCGCATAATACACAGTCAAATTTGCCCAAATCGGTGTTATAATGTGTTGCATCGCAAATCTTAGTTTTTATGCTACTTAAACCAAGCCGCTTTGCAGACTTTTCTATTAAATCGGTTTTATGAGGATAAAGGTCACAAGCAACTAATTCACCTTTATTTTCCATTAAAATCGCTGAACTAAATGCCTTACCGCCTGGAGCTGAGCACATATCAAGCATTCGCTCATTGGGTTTTGGATCTAAAACAGTAACCGCCGTTTGCGAAGCAGAGTCCTGCACGAAAAACTGCCCTTTTTTATAAAGTTCATTAGCAGAAATATCAATACCTTTTTCTAAAATTACGGCACCTAAGGGCTTGTGTTCAGTTGCATTTACACCAATATTTTCTAAAAATGAAGAAATATCGGTTTTAAGAGTATTTACTCTTACAGTAAGCGGTGCAGGCTTAACGCTTTCATTTAAAAGTAATTTAGTATTTTCTAAACCGTAATCATTAATAAAACTGTCAATAACCTCGGTTGGACAGGAATATTTAACGCTTAAAGAGTTAATATCATCACCGTTCGGTAAATATAAATCGCTTCTTAAGGCTGAGCGTAAAACACCGTTTACAAAGCCTGCATTACGGCTTTCTTTAGAACTTTTAACAATATTCACCGCTTCATTTACTGCCGCACTTTCAGGGATTTTTGTTAAAAACATAATCTGATAAAGCGCGATTCTTAAATTGGTTAAAGTGAATGGCTGCACCTTTTTAAGCGGAGTTTTTATAAACTTTTTTAAAGTGTAATCAAGGGTTATTTTACGCTCAATTACACCGTAAACCAATGTGGTTACAAACGCCTTATCCTGCGCTGTAATATCTAGCTCTTTAAAATAAGAATTTAAAGCAAGATTACTATAGGAATTATTTTTTTCAATATTTAAAAGAATTTGAGCAGCTATTTTTCGGGCGTTAGACATATTATTCACCAATAACTGTGCCTAAATCAATAGGCTTTCCGCAAAGCATTTGCTTTGCAGTCATTCGCTTGCTGCCTTCAAGCTGAAGCTCTAAAATACGAATAGATGTATTTTCACCGCAAGCTATAACCAATTCGTCGGTATTGCCGATTACAGTACCGCATTTCGCATAGGTTTTACCGCCTAATAAGGTTTTAATTACCTTAACACGCTTACCGTTTAAAAAGAAATGAGCGCAAGGCCATGAGTAATAAGCTCTGACAGCATTGTGTACTTCAGTTGCGGGTTTTGAAAAGTCCAAAACCGCCATTTCTTTTTTAATTATATGCGCGTAGCTCGGCTCACCTTCTTGTTTTTTAGGGGTGACCTCACCCTTCTCAAGTTTTTCCAAGGTGGATATCATTAAGTCAGCACTGATTATTGCCAAGCGGCCAAACAATTCTTCGGCGGTTTCGTTTTCACCAATTGCCACCTTTGCGGTTTCTAAAACATCACCTGTGTCAATTCCCTCATCCATAAGCTGAGTGGTAACACCTGTTTCGGTTTCTCCGCAAAGTATGGCATACTGTATAGGCGCTGAGCCGCGGTATTTTGGTAAAAGCGATGCGTGGCCGTTAACACAGCCCAATTTTGGTATATCTAAAATTTCTTTTGGCAGTATTTTACCGTAGGCAACTACTACCAAAGCATCAGGTGCAATTTTCTTTAAAATTTCAGCGCTCTCGCCTGTTTTTAAAGAATTTGGCTGATAAACAGGAATATTGTGTTTATACGCTAACACCTTTACAGGCGGCGGTGTTAAAATATGCTTTCTGCCGACAGGCTTGTCGGGTTGAGCGAATACTGCCGCGATTTCGTGTTTGGTTTTAAGTAAAGCTTCTAAGGTGATAGCCGCGTAATCGGGCGTACCCATAAATACTATTTTCATATTACTTTCCTTTATTGGCTCTATCTATATATAAAATACCGTCTAGGTGGTCAATTTCGTGACATAATGCGCGTGCCTTTAAGCCTTCACCCGTTACAGTAAAGTTATTACCATAACGGTCTTGCGCGCGAACTGTTACTTTCAAAGGTCTTGTTACTTCACTGTATTTATTCGGTAACGATAAACAACCCTCATTATCGGTTTGAGAACCACTTGTTTCAACTATTACAGGGTTTATAAGCTCAATAAGTCCGTCACCCACATCAACAATGCAGTATCTTCTTAAAATACCTATTTGTGGGGCAGCAAGGCCAACACCTTCGGCTTTGTACATAGTTTCTTTCATATCATCAAGCACAGTATGAAGCTTTTCGTCAAACTGCATTTGAGTACGGCAAATCTTACGTAAAACATCGTCTCCGTAAGTAACAATATTGCGAATGGCCATTATTACACTCCTATTAAATATAGGTTTCAGGGTTTATATCTACACCCACTGAAACATCATTTTTGATTTTAATATCTAACGCTTTTTTTAACATTTCTCTAAAGCGTTTGTTATTTTTATGTTTTATAATTATTCTGAATCGGTAACGATTTTTAACCTTAGGAATACT
Source organism: Clostridia bacterium (assembly GCA_017403265.1). GTDB lineage: Bacteria > Bacillota > Clostridia > Oscillospirales > Acutalibacteraceae > UBA737. The sequence continues at coordinate 6,078 of JAFQOJ010000063.1, read as the reverse complement.
AGAAGGTGACGGACCTAAAATTATAAGCTTTACATCAGAGTATTCTTTAGTTATCATTTCCTTAATCTTAGCAAAAATGTCATTTATTGCATTTACAGCGTTTTCTTGGAAAACAGATTGCACCGTTACAACTGAAATATCACAGTAAGGCGGATAAGTTAAAAGTCGCCTTGTGAGTATTTCTTCGTTATAAAAGGTTTCGTAATCCTGATTTTTAGCAAGCTCAATTATATTATTATCAGGGTTAACGGTTTGAATAATCGCTTTACCGCGATTATCTCCTCTACCTGCTCTACCTACAACCTGAGTAAGAAGCGAAAAGGTTCTTTCAAAGCTGCGGTAATCTTCTGAAAAAGAGGCACCGTCAGCACCGATAACACCAACTAAGGTTACATTAGGAAAATCAAGCCCCTTTGCAACCATTTGCGTTCCTAAAAGAATATCATATTCGCCGTTTGCAAAGGCATTTAAGTATGTTGAATACGAGTCACGTGTCATTGTGCTATCAGCATCAAGGCGCAAAATTCTTGCATCCTTAAAAAGTGATTGTAATTCTTCAACAGCTTTTTGTGTGCCGACTCCTAAAAATTTAAGATGTTCACCGCTACATTCGGGACATTTGTTATTATAAGGTACCGAATGGCCGCAATAGTGACACATAAGCCTATTATTTGCAGAATGATAGGTCATAGAAATACTGCAATTAGGACAAGTTGCAACATATCCGCAATTGGGACAAGAAATATATGTATTATAACCGCGACGGTTAAGCAAAATTATTGCCTGCTTTTTATTTTCAAGTACTCTTGTTAGTTGCTCGTAAAGAACTGTGCTGATGCTTGAAGAATTTCCGTTTAAAACCTCTTTCTTCATATCAACAGTTTGGACTTCGGGCAAAATCGCGTTACCGTAACGGTTCTTTATTGTATATAAAGAGTATTTTCCGCTCTTAGCCTTTGTATAGCTTTCAAGAGATGGCGTAGCAGACGCTAAACACAAAAGCCCCTTGCTATACGCTATACGGAATTTTGCAAGTTCTCTTGTGTGAAAACGCGGTGTTTTTTCGGATTTATAGGTATGCTCGTGCTCTTCGTCTATTATTATAAGACCTAAATCCTTAAAAGGAGCAAATATTGCACTGCGAGTACCTATTGCAATTAAGGCATCACCGTTTTTAATGCGTTTCCACTCGTCCATACGCTGTCCTTGTGACATAGCGCTATGGAAAACAGCAATTTTACTGCCATATCTGCTTGTGAAAATATTTATCATTTGCGATGTCAGAGCAATTTCGGGTACCATTACAATAACCCCTCTGCCCTCGCTTGAAACCTTATCAACAAGCTTCAAGAAAACCTGAGTTTTACCCGAGCCCGTAACACCATGTAATAAAGCCACTTTGCCGTTTTCGGCAGCATAGTTAGAACATAACCCATCAAACGCTTTATTTTGTTCGTTAGTTAAGACTATTTCAGGCTTTTGTGTGTTTTGTGATACTCGGTATGGCTTTCTGAAAACCTGTTTTTGGTAGGCAATTAAAACACCTTTTGATATAAGATTTTGAATTACCGAAAACGAAACGCCCGTAAAATAACGAATTTCTTTTACACTAGCTGAATATATATCTAAAAGTAAATCTACTATCTCTTTTTGTCTGGGGGTTAGTTTAACATTTTCGTAATCGTCAGACAACCTAACACACTTTTCAAGCGAATCATTAGACTTCTGTTTTAAATCACTGTTTTTAATTATTGCTTCTTTTTCGCATAAAGCGACAAGATTTTCTTGTGTTACTTCTAATTTTTTTATTAAATCTTTTTCGGCGGTTTCGCCTTTTTTTAATAGATATTCGTAAACCAAAAGCTCTTGCTCAGTTAAAAGTGAAGTAATAAACTCTTCGTTTGCAGAATAAAAATCAATTAGTTTGTGGGTAATCCCTGAAGGTAGCATAGCATTTACTGCATCATAATAGGTGCAAAAAATGCTTTCCTGCATATATTTGCACATCTCTATAAATTCCTCGGTTAAAACAGGCTCGCTATCTATAACCGAAATTATGGGCTTTAAACCGCTTGCTTCTTCGCTTTTTAGGTCGAAAACCATTCCCTGTTTTTTTAAGTTGCCTTTGCCGAAGGGCACTAATACCCTACAACCTTTAGACAGTTTTATATTTTCGGGAACAGCGTAGCTATAAAGCTTATCAAACGATAAAGTAGCACCTTGTAATGCAATTTTTGCTACAGTAGCCATCATAAACTTTAGTTTTCTTCTACTTTTTCAGCCAAGGTATCTATAGCAACACTAACTGGCTTACAGGTAGAAATTTCTCCGCTTTCTTCTTGTTTTTTGGAAATATCTCTTGCAGTGTTAGCAATATCAAGCACTAAGCGATATCTGTTATCATAGTTTTTAATAAGTTTTCCAATATTAGGATTTAGCATTTTTAAGCACCTCATCAATAATATGTTTTTGTCTATTAAGTAACAAACGGCTGTTTGTTATAACTGAAATTATGTCTTCAACTGCGGCAGATAAATCATCATTTACTACAATGTAGTCATACTCGGTTGCGCGCGCAATTTCCAAAAGCGCAATCTCCATACGCTTGTCAATAACCTCTTGGGTTTCAGTGGCGCGGCGCGAGAGCCTGTTTCTTAGTACCTCGTATGAAGGCGGCATAATAAATATGCTTACAGCCTGTGGAAGTTTTTCGCGAATTTTAGCAGCGCCGTTTACATCGACTTCTATTATTATGTCCTTACCGTTTTCTATAGCGTTAATAACGGGCATCTTAGGAGTTCCGTAATAATTACCTGCATAGACATTATATTCTAAAAGCATATCGTTTTTTAGCATATCTTCAAAATTTTCGCGGGTAATAAAGTTGTATTTTTCTCCTTCAATCTCACCTTCACGCATCGGGCGGGTTATGGAAGAAATTGAAAACTCTATATCTGGGCGTTTTTTAAAAAGCTTAACCAGTAATGTGTCTTTACCTGAACCTGAGGGACCTGAAATTAGAAAAATTCCGCCTTTATTCATCATCTTCCTCCAAAAATTCAACAGCACAGTCGCTAACTCTAGCGGCTAATTTTTCGTATGATAAATAACAAAGAATAATATGATGACTGTCGGTAACGATAACGGTTTTGGTCTTTCTGCCCATTGTAGCGTCAATTAAAACCCTTTGCTCTTTAGCGTCCTGTATAATTCTTTTAATAGGTGCGGATTCAGGGGTTAAAATAGTTACTATTCTTTCCGCTGCAACCATATTACCTGAGCCAATATTTACAAGCTTCATAAACTACTCCATATTTTGAATTTGTTCGCGAATTTTTTCAATTTCGGATTTTATATCAACAACGGTATGTGCAATTTCAATATCCTGCGCTTTAGAACCAATTGTGTTTGCCTCACGATTCATTTCTTGTACTATAAAATCAAGCTTTCTGCCTACAGGGTCGCAAGAAGACACTAAAGATTCAAACTGCTTAATATGGCTACGGAGTCTAACAGTTTCTTCTGCTACGGCAACCTTATCGGCAAAAATGGCAACTTCGGTTAAAATGCGTTGCTCGTCAATAGCGGTATCACCTAAAAGCTCTTTGATTTTTTGTTCTATACGGTTGCGGTATTCAATAACGGTTTTGGGTGAACGCTCTTCAATAAATGCAACCTTTTCGAGTATAAATTCGGTGCGGGCTTTAACGTCGTTAAATAAGCGCTCACCTTCTACTGTTCGCATAGCAATAAAGTTTTCTATAGCATCGTCTAAAACAGTAAATACAGCTTTGGTTACAATCTCGTCTTCTAAAACTTGGCGTTTAACTTTAAAAATATCGTTATTGGCTACCAAAGACGAAGCTTTTATATCGTTCTTAATACCAAACTCTTTAGAAATAGACTTTATCGCTTTTAAAAAGGCAGTTGTGTATTCGCGATTTACTTCGATTAAAGTTGCGTTCTCACTATTATCGTCAATAAGTACGCTTACCTCCACTTTACCGCGCGAAATAGCGGCAGATAGCTTAGATTTAATTTTTTCTTCTAAAAAAGAGTAAGCTCTCGGTACACGGCAGGAAAATTCAAAATATCTGTGGTTTACAGATTTTATTTCAACCGTAATATCAAGACAATCAATTTGCGCCTTGGCTCTACCAAAGCCTGTCATACTTCTTACCATACATTCACCGTTTTTTATAAATTTCGATTACACGGGAACAGATTTCTTTAAATCATTACTTTCCCATAATAATTCATATTATTTTACCAAAAAAACGCAATTATGTCAACCTTTTATACTTACTTGTAACTATTTTTAAAAAAATAATATAATATATAATAGGCAAAATTTCATTAAAAAATTTAAATTGAAATATTTTACTTTTTGTATTGACAAACCGACCTTTTGTTGTTATAATAAGTTTTGCTCGTTTGGACCAGTAGCTCAGTTGGTTAGAGCAACCGGCTCATAACCGGTTGGTCCGGGGTTCGAGTCCCTGCTGGTCCACCAAAATGAGCGATATTTATCAGACTCACGTTATCTTTTAGTTTCGTATAAGCGTAGTTTTACACATCAAACTTCGCTTACACTCGTTTTCTGTGGCAGGGACTTTCGGACAAAAACATTCCACTGGAATATTTTTGTTTTCCGAAACTACTGGTCCACCAAAATGAGCAACAACTATTAGATTAATATTGTCTTTTAGTTTTTATCTAAGCATATTTAGGGGTATGGTGTCAATGGTAGCACACCGGTCTCCAAAACCGTTTGTGAGGGTTCGAGTCCTTCTACCCCTGCCAAAACGAAAATCCTGTCGACTTTTGTCGATGGGATTTTTCGCTTTGTATTATTCATTTTCCATTATTCAATATTCATCATTCATTAAAGCGGATTTTCGTAATTAATAATGAAAAAATTCGGTGCTTTGCTACGCAAAGCGTTGATTATAAATGTGATTTATGTTATAATCTAGCCAATAAACGATAATTTGGCGAGGAGATTACTTATGGAAAAGATTTGGACTGAAATGTATGATGCGGCGAAAGGCATCCTAAATGAGCGTATAATTTCAGAATATGTTACCTGCGGTGAGGTTTCTGCTGCAGTCTGTTCAAAGTCTGGGAAAATATATACTGGTGTTTGTATTGACACTTGTTCAACACTTGGCATTTGTGCGGAAAGAAATGCTATTTTTAATATGATTACTAATGGTGAACAAGAAATCGATAAAGTGTTGTGCATTCTCCCAGATGGTTCTAACGGTGCACCTTGTGGTGCTTGTCGTGAACTCATGGTGCAACTTATGGCTGGAAAATATTACGATATTGAAATAATGCTTGATTATTCCGAGGGCAAAACCATAAAACTCGGTGAAATAACTCCGGAATGGTGGATTAAATAATTCCCACATACAAGCACGCTAATAGAAAGAAAACTAGAAAAAATTTTTAATAGATTTTCAAATAACGATTGATTATATAATTCGAGGAATAATAATGCTTTGGTTTAAAAAGAAAAACAAAAATCCCAATGCTGATGTTTTGCGACAAATGGATGGGAGAGAAATTAAATATGTAACCAAACGTACTCGCACCGAAGACGGCGATATTAGAGAAGTTATACTCGGTAAAACGGGCCGTATTGTCATAATTGAAGACGAAATTCGAGTAATGTGTGGCACTACCGATGTTTTTCGCTGTGATATTGAAAACGCCACCTACTTTATGCTGCTTAGCGGTGACGGAATCACCGTATCGGGCATAAATAAAATAAATAATACACAAATGGATATTGTTGTTTACTATAAATACCATAGAGTCAGGACCTCCGGCTAAGCCGGAGGCTTGAATAGCCCTTCAAGGGCATTTTACAGACAAAACCCCTAAAGGGGCGCCGAAAGGTTTGCCGACTGCATTACTTTTTCGGGCTACCCCTCAAGGGGTTCTTTTTATGCCTTCTTGTTCTCGCTACCCGTAAACGGGTCGATATATTCTTTTATGCTCATTTGGTCTGCTATTTGATCTTCGTCCAACTGATGCTTTATGTATTCCTGTATTTGCTTTTTATTTCTTCCT
>JAFQOJ010000062.1 GCA_017403265.1 Clostridia bacterium | reverse complement strand
CGAAGAGGTTTTTCCGCCAGAGCTTGTATTCGAATTGTTGTTTGAAGTAACATTCGAATTGTTATTTGAAGTAACATTTGACTGCGTACCTGTTGAGGTATTGGAGGATGTCTCAGTTGAAGTTACTTCATCCTGAGTTTGTGCATCAGCAAAGAAATCGTCAGATACTGCTTGCTTTGAAGAAGTTTCTTTACCCTTATCGCCGCAACCGGCTACAGTAAAGAGCATACAAATTACCATTGCAAGTGCGATGATGGTTTTTAATGTGTTTTTCATATTTTTCTTTCCCTTCTGAAATATATTTATAACCGCATTCGCGGGAATTTCTTAACCTACGATACCGCTAGTAGCAATACTTGCAACAAACTTACGTTGAATGAGTAGATAGAAAATCATCAACGGTGCCAAGAAAATTAAGCAGCCAGATAAAAGTATCGGTACTTGCATATAAGAGGCTTCACCACCGTCAATTCCGAGAGCATAAGCTACGGTACCACTAGTAAAGTCTGCAAGGGCTACCGAGAAGGTTGGTGTGTCCAAATACATTTGAGCTAAGAACAAATCGTTCCAGTGCCAAATTATTGTGAAAAGCAATACAGTTATCATTGCCGAGCCCGAAGAAGGAAGAACTATTGTTAAAAATGTTTTCCAAGGACCTGCACCGTCTATCCAAGCAGCTTCTTCCAACTCTTTTGGAAGACCTTTAAAGAACTGTGTATATATGTATATGAACAAACCGCCTTTAAGACCTACCGAAAGTAAACCTGGCAAATAGAATACCAACGGAGTACCTATTAAGTTGGGAGTTAAATCCTTACCAATTAAATCGCCTATGAAACCGAAGATACCCAAAAAGTCGAAATGGCTGAATTGTACATAGGAAGGAATAAGTATCATCATTGAAGGAACCAATATGTTAAGAATCATAAGTCCGTTAAGAAGCGCTTGACCCTTAAACTTAAACCTTGCCATACCGTAAGCAGCAACTGCACAGGTGCCAAACTGCATTAAAGCAGTTACTATTTCATATAACAATGTTCTTGTAAGTGTTTTTGATATATCAAATACAGTCCAAGCATTTGCAAAGTGCTGCAAAGTAGGCTCTTTAGGAATCCACGTTACTGTTGCATCATATGAATCGGCAATACCCATTATCGAGTTCATAACCATAAATAAGAACGGGTATATAAGTACGTAACTTAACGAAAGAAAGAATACATACCTAAATATATTAGCAATAACACCCGGAGCGTGTTTTTTAGCTAATATTTTACCTCTTTCACAGTCAACATTTTTTATGAAACTAGGCAACTTCACAACGCTTCACCCCCTGTGGATTGATTTTTACAGTCTTAAATTTGTTTTGCTTAATTGACCGCACATTAACACCGCCTATTAAATTGTATAAAGCACAAGGCAATATTTGTACACATTACAATATTGCATTATTATTTACCTTAACATTATAAACGATTCGACAAATTAACGCAATAGACAATTGTTGCATATTTATTGAAAATTGTTGCGATTTTTATGGAAAAAGTTAAAAAACCTTCGCAAGTAATTGTGAAAATTATTTATTATTGAACATATTAACGAAAAATACCCTTAAAATATGGGAATTAAAGCCATTTCAAAATAAAATGCTTGCCAATTTTAAGCCATTATGTTATTCTAAATACACAAAAATTCAGCTTTGAGGTACATTTTTATATGAAATATGCGGATTTACCTAACTATTATACTCATACCGCTTCTTATGGTCAAAATTCATTTATTACAATACATCAACTAGGCCGTAATATAAATACACCCGGATTTTCATATTCAAATTACAATAATGACTATGTTATTTGGGTAGTGCGAGAAGGAAAAGGCACCCTTGAAAGCGGTGACAAAAAATACAACCTATCGCAAAACGATGTTTTTCTAACTTTGCCAAATGAGTTATCTATTCAAACCGCCGACAAAAATGACCCTTGGGAGCTATGCTTTATTGCGTTTGGCGGGCCAACTGCGAAAGAGATTCTGGCAAAAACCATTTTTAAAGACGGTACAGTTACCGCAAGCCTTAAGTCCAATGTATTAGCTAACGAAATTATAGCGTCGGCGGTCTTTTTAAATTCAGTGTCGCCGAGCGAGTTTTCTTTACTTGAATTCTTTTTTAAATTTCTTTCTTTTTTAGATATTAGAAAGGCGTATCCGCTTATTAGCGATGAGGAAAGTCAAAACAAATATGTTGCTGAAATAAAAAAGTACATTCAGGCAAACTATCTCTCCCCTATAAAGATTTCAGATATTGCAGATAAGCTTAGTATTAACCGCTCTCACCTATACCGAATTTTTAAAAATGAAATGGGAATGAATGTTGAGGACTACATTATAAATATAAGAATGAATCACGCAAAGGCATTGCTGTCTACCACAGCCCTTTCAGTATCTGCAATCGCCTCCGCGGTTGGTTATAAAAACTACTCCTCATTTTTCAAAAGATTTAAAAATACTACGGGGCTTACCCCAAACGAATACCGTTCTAATAAAAAAGACTAATGAACTTTTTTGGTTCATTAGTCTTTTTTTAAAGCTTATCTGCAATATCGTAAATAAGTTTTTCAGTTTTCTCCCATCCAAGACATGGGTCGGTAATAGATTTGCCGAAGATATGCTCTTCTGCCTTACATGCGCCGTCTTCAATGTAGCTTTCAATCATAAGACCTTTAACAAGCTTCTTAATATCGTCATTATGATTACGGCTGTGTATTACCTCTTTTGCAATGCGAATTTGCTCTAAATACTGCTTACCTGAGTTTGCGTGGTTAGTATCAACTATAACCGATGGATTCTTAAGGCTGGTTTTAGCATAAAGCTCATTTAGTGCTACCAAATCTTCATAGTGATAGTTGGAAACATTTTTACCTGCAAAATCTACCGAGCCGCGAAGGATTGCATGGGTTAACGGGTTACCTCGGCTTTCAACTTCCCAACCCCTGTATATGAATGTATGAGCCGACTGACCTGCTTTAATTGAATTCATCATAACAGTAAGGTCGCCGCCTGTGGGATTTTTCATGCCTACAGGCTCATCAATACCGCTTACAACTAAACGGTGTTGCTGGTCTTCGGTAGAGCGTGCGCCAACCGCCACATACGCCAATAAATCAGACAAATAGCGATGATTTTCGGGGTATAACATTTCGTCAGCACAGGTGAAACCGTAATCACGCAATGCACTTAAATGCAAATCACGGATAGCTATAATACCCTTTAGCATATCAGGCGCAGTTTCGGGGTCGGGCTGATGTAACATTCCCTTATACCCTTCACCCGTTGTACGCGGCTTGTTAGTATAGATGCGCGGAATAATTATAAGCTTATCCTTTACCTTATCCTCTACTAAACGCAGTCGGGAAATATAGTCAAGCACAGGGTCTCTATGGTCAGCAGAGCAAGGACCTATAACCAAGATGAATTTATCAGACTCGCCTGTAAATACCGCCTTAATTTCTTCTGCTCTTTTTTCTTTGATTTTAACCATTTCTTCACTCAAAGAATACTCGGCTTTAATATCTTGTGGGATGGGTAGCTTTCTGTGGAAAATCATGTTCATTTTATATCACACTTTCTTATTGAATTCACGGCGGCGGGCAGTAGAAAGTCGCATCATATCACGCATTCCATCGCGGTCGTCTTTGTTTATAAAATCATATAGCTTATTGAATGTGGCGCGGTAAATATCCATTTGCTCGAGCAATACCTCTTTATTGGATAAAAACAGTTCGCTCCACATTTCATCATTAATATTGGCAATACGGGTTAAATCTCTAAAAGAGTCACCTGTGTATTCCACTAAATCGGGGTCATCATTCGAGCACATAAGCGATACTGCTATACAGTGGGTCAACTGTGACAAAAAAGCTATCATTCTGTCGTGCTTTTCTACCGATAATACAGATACCTTTGAAAAGCCTAAAAGCTCGCCTAAGTTGGCGCAAAGCTCAATTGCTTCCTTAGTGTTTTTCTCGGTGGGAACAACAATATAGTTAGCACCCTTAAAAATAGCATCATCACTATTCTCTACACCCGAGCTTTCTTTACCAGCCATAGGGTGCGCGGCAATAAACTCCACATCATCGCGTAGCATCGCCTGAATATCGTAAACAACGCAGGATTTTACACCCGTTACATCTGTAATTACAGCACCACTTTTAAAATACTGCTGATTTTCTTTTATCCACTCTTTAAAGACGTGGGGATAAAGTGCAAAAATCACAATATCGGCATCAGCTATAATTTGCGGTTCAACCTTAGTTGTTCCGTAGTCTATTATGCCGTGCTCTAACGCAAAGTCTACAGAAGACTGTTCCTTTGTTATGGCATTTACCTGAAATCCCAGCTTTTTAAGTCCCTTAGCGTAGCTACCGCCCAAAAGACCTAAGCCTACAATCAATATGTTTAATTTTTTAATCAGTTTCATTTAAATCAATACCTATTTGAGAAATTATTTTAAAGAATAGAGGAAAGCTTTTTGCTACACATTCAGCACCGCTTATACTACCACCCGTAATGGTTAAAGAAGCGTTAAAGCCATTGCGATACGGTGGTCGTTATGAGAATTTAAAACTTCGGTAGGCTTTCTTAATTCACCGTCTTTTATTATTACTGAATTCTCATACACTTCAGCTACCATACCAAATTTTGAAAGCTCTTGCTTCATAGCTTCTGCACGGTCACTTTCCTTGATTTTAAGGCGTTTAGTACCTGTGAATTCAGCACCACCGTAAAGAGTGGACACAGCAAAAACCACAGGAGCTAAATCAGGGCAATCTGATAAACAAAATTGCTTTTTTCCGTTTTTAAGACCTTCAAAAATATTCTTATAAACGCGGTCGCCCTGCAGGGTGTTTTTATTTAAACCCTCAACTGTTACGTTACCGCCCAAGTAATTAAATGCTTCTAAAAAAGCGGCATTAGAGCAATCACCCTCAACAACATAATTTTGTGATTTATATTCACTGCATCCTTTAATATAAAAGGTGTTGTTTTTTTGCTTAATATCAACCCCAAAGGTATTCAAAACCTGTAAGGTTAAATCTACATACGAAGCGCTTTCAAAATTACCTGTAACCGTAAGTGTGCTATCACCTTTAAATAACGGCAATAAAAACAAAAGACCGCTTATAAACTGGCTGGAAACATTTCCTTCTACACTGTATTCTCCGCTTAAAATATTGCCGCAAACAATTAGTGAGCTTTCGCTTTTTTGGAACAAAATATTTTGCTTTTTGGCAATGCTTTCGTAAATATCCAAGGGGCGCTCAAAAAGGCGCTTTGCACCCTTTAAAATAACCGTTTTTTTTGCAGCCATGCACAACGGAATTAAAAAACGCAAAGTGCTTCCGCTCTCATCTGCATCAAGCTCTACATTATCTGGTATAGCATCTAATTTAAGACCGCCTATGGTTACTGCATTGCTGTGGATTTCTACCTTTGCACCAAGCTTTTCAAGGCAGTTTAAGGTGGCAATAATATCCTTAGAAAAATCTATATTTGTTACAACACTCTTTTTACTTAATGCACCGCAAATTAAAGCCCTGTGAGCCATACTTTTTGAAGGCGGTGAGGCAACCGTACCTGTCGCCCTTGAAGGCTTAACTGTTACTGTCATTTTTATTCTCCAAAAGTATATCAATGGCTTTTAAATAGCCATTGAAACCAAGTCCAGTAACTGTATCCATACAGTACTCCCTAACATAGCTTATCTGCCTAAAATCTTCTCGTTTAGAAACATCTGAAATATGTACTTCTACTGCACAGATACCAACCGATTTCAAAGCGTCTAAAAGCGCTACGCTTGTATGAGTGTAAGCTGCGGGATTTATTACAATACCGTCAAAATTTTTATACGCATCCTGTATTTTATCAACCAAAACACCTTCGTGATTAGATTGAAAAATCTCTACTGTTATTCCCTTTTTATCTGCATAATTATTTATTAAATCACACAACTCTTTATAGGTCTCACTGCCGTAAATTTGAGGCTCGCGAATACCTAGCATATTAAGATTAGGACCGTTAATTACTAAGATTTTCATTATCTATAATTCTCCTTACAGCCGCTTTTGGTGTAGTGTTTTCGGTTATTCTTACGTCCGCGCATTCGCAGTAAATACCGTATCGCTCGTCATAGCGTTTTTTAAGCTCAGCACTGTTTTGTGATAGCGGTCTATCTGGTGTGCCTTGCAAGCTTTCAAGCGGACGGTCAAGAAAATAAATTTTTCCGTTTTGTTTTAAAGCTTTAATATTTTCTGCTCTTAAAACAGCACCGCCACCTGTAGCAATCACCTTACCCTGCGTTGCAGAAATATCTTTTATGATTTTGCTTTCAATATCCCTAAAACCGCTCTCACCTTTTAATTTGAAAATCTCGGTTATATCACCGTGTTTTTCAACTATTAGGCTATCTGTATCAATAAATTCGAGTCCCATATTTTCGGCTAAAAGCGTACCTACTGTAGTTTTACCGCTTCCCGGCATTCCAATTAGCACAATGTTTTGCTTTTGCTTATAAATCGTGTCATAAATACTGTCAATTTTACTGCGCGGTATTTTGGTACCTACAAATAATTCGTAGGCAAAAACCGCCTGGGCTACAAGCATATATAAACCGCCAAAAGCTACTATTCCTTTTTTTAAAGCACTAAGTACAAGTTTTGTGCGTAAGGGATTGTAAACTACGTCAAATACACCCATTAAATCAGGAAAACTTTCAATATCAATAGGTGTATTTTCTAAATTTGGAAACATACCTACAGGGGTTGTATTTATAATAATTTGAATATCCTTTAATTCTTTAGCTTGAGCGTAAGAAACCGTACCGTCAGTACCCTTTCGCGAAACCCTAATAATACTTTTAGCCTTTAAGCTTTCAGCTACAGCTACTGCAGTTTTAGAGGTTGCGCCGTCACCTAAAATCAAAAAATTTTTTTCTTTAAAATCTATACCCGATTTTTCCAGCATAAATTCAAGACCCAAAAAATCGGTATTATATCCTTTTAATATTCCGTCTTCATTAACAATGGTATTAACTGCACCGATTTTTTTAGCTGTATCATCAATATAATCAAGAAAAGGAATAACCGTATTTTTATAAGGAATTGTAACATTTATAGCCTTAAAATTTCTATCCTTTAAAAATGGTGCTACATCTTCTATCGTAAGCTCTTTTAAAGAATAATCCAAACCGAAAAAGCTAGTATGAATATCCTTAGAAAAGCTATGACCTAATTTTTCACCTATAAGTCCGTACTGCATTATTCACTCAACCAATCCGTGCCATATCGTGTTACCAAAATATCAGCTAAAGCCAAAGCCGTAATACTGTCAACTACCACCCTTGCACGATGTACAATACAAGGGTCGTGTCTACCCTTAGCCTGTAATACCGCATCTTCTTTTGTTTTAATATTAATGGTGTTTTGCGGTTTTGCAATGGTAGGTGTGGGACGGAAAACCGTACGGAAAACCACAGGCATACCGTTAGTAATTCCGCCGTTTATACCTCCCGAATTATTGGTTTCGGTAACTATTTTGCCATCGACATTTTTAAAGCTATCGTTAGCCAGAGACCCCACCATATCGGCAAAGGAAAAGCCCTTGCCAAACTCTATTCCCTTAACCCCGGGAATAGAGAAAACAGCGTGAGAAAGAACACTTTCAACACTGTCAAACCAAGGCTCGCCAACACCTGTGGGCAGTCCTATAACGGCAGTTTCTACTATACCGCCGATGCTATCGCCTTGAGCTTTTACATCCTTGATTTTTTCAATCATTGCAGTTTCTTTACTGTCATCTAAAACTGCGAACTCTTTATTAGCCAATATATCAAAATCGGTATCATAATCGCAAAAATCGCGGTCTGCAATTTCACCTATTCTTGCTATATGGCTTCCGATTTTAATACCCTTTTTCAAAAGTGCAGGAATTATTATGCCTGCCGCCGCACAAAGTGGGGCTGTAATTCTTCCGCTAAAGTGACCGCCACCACGATAGTCTTGAAAACCGCCATATTTACATTCGGCGGTAAAATCAGCGTGCGAAGGTCTTGCCAAATCCTTAGTTAAAGCATAATCGCCTGAGCGGGTATCATTATTTTTAATAACAATACAAAGAGGTGTTCCTGTAGTCTTACCCTGGAATACACCGCTTAAAATTTGAAAATCATCCTCTTCCCTACGGGGTGTAGAAACTGCCGACAGTCCTTTACGAGCATTTAGAAGCTTTTTAATATAACAGGTATCAACTTCCATACCATGTGCTAAGCCATCTAATACTACACCGATAGCTTCCCCATGGCTTTCGCCGAAAAGCGTTACAGTAAGGTTATTACCAAAGGTATTTTTCATTATAAAGCCACACTCCTTACAATTTCTGAAAACTCGCCAAAAGAAAGATTTTTCATTTCAAATTTACCAACCTGCTGTACAGTTACTACAGTTATACTGTCACCAAAAGCCTTCTTGTCGTGCTTACAAGCATCAATTATACCGTCGGCGCTTTCTTCCAAAACAGTAGGTAAATTAAGCTTTTTAAGCACGCTTAAAAGCCTTTGCTTTACTTCATCGCTGCACATCGGAAGCATACCAATTGCCACACATTCGCCATGATAATATTTTTCCATACTGTTAAGGCTTTCTATAGCATGAGCTAAAGTATGCCCGAAATTCAAAATTTTACGAAGCCCACTTTCGTGTTCATCTTCCTCTACTACCGCTTTCTTAATAAGTAAGGAACGGTAGATTATATCATCTAAAACAGCATCGGTAATATCATTATTTTCAAAAATTTCGAACAATTCTTTATCAGAAGTGGTTGCCATTTTTAATGCTTCACATAGTCCGTTAGAAACCTGTCTTTCAGGTAAGGTTTTAAGGGTATTAGTATCAATAATAACTGCTTTGGGTGGGTAAAAAGCACCTACAAGATTCTTATATCCCATAAAATCAACCGCAGTCTTACCGCCTATTGAAGAATCTACCTGAGAAAGCACAGTTGTAGGTATATTATAAAAATCAATACCACGCATAAAGCATGCCGCCGCAAAGCCCGAAAGGTCTCCTACAACACCGCCGCCAACCGCTACAACACAGTCAGTACGGGTGAAGTTATTTTCAACCATTGTTTTAAGCAGTAACCCCCAAGTATCAGTCTGCTTTGACTGTTCGCCTTGCGGAATTGTAAGTATTACGGGGGTTTTACATTGTTTTGCGACCGTCTCGGCGTAGATTGAAGGCACACCGCTATCTGTCACAATGAGTACTCGCCGTTTAAGATTTAAAAGCTTACCCACTTTAGCCAAGGCGCCGCGTTCTAATACAATATCATATCCGCCGCTTTGAGTTTTTACATTTATATTCAAAACCAATTCACCTATTTTATAAGAATTTCTTTTTCAAAATGCCCCAAAATTTTAAGGTTGTTACAACAAGTCTTTAGGTCTTCTAGCATCTCTTTGCCCTCGGTGCTGGTGATATCACCCTCACCCTCAGCATAGAAATAATAATCCCAAATAAGTTCCTTTGTAGGACGGCTTTTTAGCGCTTTAAGGTTAAAGCCATGCTTACCGATTACGGTAATTGCCTCACCAAGCGAGCCTGCCGCATTTTTAACAGTAAAGAGCATTACAAAATGCTTATCGTTAGGGGTTGCAGTCTTTTCAGCGCGGGTAAATACTGCAAAGCGTGTAGTATTGGTCCCGCTTTCGTTAATGTGGCCTTCAATTTTTTGAAGTCCGAACTTCTTACCTGCTTCTACACTGCCAATGGCTGCAATATCGGTTCTGCCGCTCTCTCGCACAGCTTTTGCCGCTACGGCGGTATTAACCGCATCTATTGTTTTATAGCCTTTTTCGCGGATGAACTCGGCACATTGACCAAGCGCTTGCGGATGGCTTATAACTTCTTTAATGCTTGAAAGTGTAGCACCCTTATTGCCTAAAAGATTTTGTATAACCTCAATCTCGTAAATTCCGCTTATAAAAAGCTGACCGAAGAAGGCTAAATCTAAAACTTGTCCAACATCGCCGTTATGACTGTTTTCTATAGGAAGCACCGCACAATCACATTCACCGTCTACTACCGCATTGTAAGCCGCTTTAAAATCCTTATAACCAACCGCCATTGCATCGGGGAAAATCTTCTCAGCAGCGATATTAGCAAAAGCGCCTTCTACACCGCTATATGCTACGCGCATACCGTCAAGTAACTTATGCTGCAGTTTTTTAGAAAGGTCGATATTACCCTGCAAAAAGTTTATGTAATAAGAGCGGTATTCTTCATTATTTATATAAGTAGAATTTCGGGCAATAATCTCGGCTTCTCTCGAAAAATCATCAACGGGAAGTCCGTTTTCTTTTTTATAAGCCGCTACTATTCGAGCCGCATCCATACGCTCTTCAAAAAGACGCGCCATTTCTTTATCGGTTTCATTAATAATTTTTCTTGCTCTTTCAAGCTCGGTCATAAGACACACTCCAAATTTTAAAATAAAAAAATCCGCACCCTACTATGAGCCTTTTCGGCACAAGCAGCTGCGGACTGTCCGTTTTACCTTATGCCGAAAAATTATCGGCAAAATGCGGTGAACGGGCAGCCCTCGTTAAAGTAATAAAAGTAAAAGCTTCTAAAGAACATTCCGTTTCACCTCACAAAATCATTAGTATATTATGTATTTTACTGCAACTTTATGCAGTTGTCAAGTATTTTTTCGCTTTAAAGCGCTAAAATTTTTCATTTTGCTATTTTTTATAGAAAAACGGCCCCTTTCGGAGCCGTTCTATATTAAATTTTAAACAATAAATCACCGTATGTAGGATATGGCCAATAACTTTTTGGCATTACACTCTCGGCGCTATCGGCATATTTGCGAATATCTGCCATAAGAGTTAAAATATTATTGCGGTATTCGGTTGCCTTTTCAAGAATATCTTTAGAACGTTCTGACGAAGCCACCGCACTCTTAAGCTCTGCGGTAAGTGAGAAAATTTCCTTATTAGCGGCAGAAAGCCTTTTTATAAGCTCATATTCAACACTGCTGTCAACCCTGATAAGATTTTTATTATTAACCGTTTCACATAATAAATTGGTATAAGCGGTAATAGCGGGTATTACATCACGGTTAATCATTTCTATTAGGGTTAACGCTTCAATATGTATTGTTTTGGTGTAGTTTTCAAGAATAATATCCACACGCGAATCAATTTCGGCGCGGTTAAATACACCGTGGCGCTCAAACAAAGCAACATTTTCGTTTGTTTTAAGAAGCGGTAGCGCATCTACTGTACTTCTAAGGTTTAAAAGACCGCGTTTTTCGGCTTCTTCTTCCCATTCGCGCGAATAACCGTCCCCGTTAAAGATTATTCGCTTATGATTAGCAACAACATCCTTAACAATACTATTAACTTCTGCTTCAACATCGGTTGCTTTTTCAAGTCTTTCAGCATAGCCTACAAAAACATCAGCAACCATTGTATTAAGCATAACATTTATATCAGAAATAGAAGATGCCGAGCCTAGCATACGGAATTCAAACTTATTGCCTGTAAAGGCAAAGGGAGAAGTACGGTTTCTGTCCGAGTTATCCTTTTTAAATTCGGGAATAACATCAATACCTATCTTCATTTTTTCACGATTAACATCATCGGGATGAACACCGTTAGCAACAGCGTTAAGCATATCTGTTAAATCTTCACCTAAGAAGATTGAAATAATCGCAGGCGGAGCCTCATTACCGCCTAAACGAAGGTCGTTACCTGCAGTAGCAACAGCAATACGCAGCAAATCCTGATGCTTGTCCACAGCTTCTATAACAGCGGCTAATGTAACCAAAAACAGCTTATTAGCCGACGGGTTTTTACCCGCCTTTAAGAAGTTAATACCAGTATCGGTAGAAATAGACCAGTTATTGTGCTTGCCGCTACCGTTTACGCCGTCGTAAGGCTTTTCATGTAAAAGACAAACAAGCCCTTTAGATAAAGCTACCTTTTTCATAAACTCCATTGTAAGCTGATTATGGTCGGCAGCAATATTGGTAGTAGTGAAAATAGGCGCTAATTCGTGCTGAGCGGGAGCCGCTTCATTATGCTCAGTTTTAGCAAGCACGCCTAATTTCCAAAGCTCGTTATCAAGCTCGCGCATAAATTCAGCAACACGCGGTTTTAAAACACCAAAATAATGGTCGTCCATTTCCTGTCCCTTAGGAGGCATTGCACCCAAAAGTGTTCTGCCGCAGAAAATAAGGTCAGGGCGCTTATCATAAAGCTCTTTATCAACAAGAAAATATTCCTGTTCGGGACCTACTGTAGTATTTGTGGAATTAACATCGGTATAACCCAAAGCCTTAACTATACGTAAAGCTTGCTTATTGATTGCCTCCATACTGCGAAGCAAGGGGGTTTTTTGGTCAAGCGCTTCACCGCTGTAAGAACAAAAGGCCGTAGGAATACAAAGAGTTTTATCCTTTATAAATGCGTAAGAGCTTGGGTCCCAAGCGGTATAACCGCGTGCTTCAAAGGTAGCACGAAGTCCGCCTGATGGAAATGACGAAGCATCAGGCTCGCCCTTAATAAGCTCCTTACCCGAAAATTCCATAAGTATATGACCGTCATCAGTGGGGGTTATAAAGCTATCGTGCTTTTCGGCAGTAATTCCTGTTAGAGGTTGGAACCAATGGGTATAATGAGTGGCACCCTTTTCTATAGCCCACTCCTTCATTGCGTCGGCAACAGTATTAGCAATACTGCTGTCAAGACATTTACCCTCTTTAATTGTACTTTTTAAAATTTCATAGGCATCTTTAGGCAAACGTTCTTTCATAACCAAATCGCCGAAAACGTTTATACCAAAAAATTCACTAACCTTAGCCACAAGCACTAATCCTCAACTTTCAAAAAATTAAAATTGCCCCATTTTTGTTATTTTAACATTAATAAAAACACTTGTCAACAAAAAACCGCCTAAAAAGGCGGTTTTTAAGTATAAATATATGTTTCTTAATATCCTGCTTCTTTACGGCACTGCCTTTCAAACGAGTAATAACCTATTCCGCAAGGCAACATTATAATACCGCAAATTAAGAGTGTAAGCGTGCCACCAACAAATTTAAGCAATAAGGGTACCAACGCACCACCTATCGCAATACCACCCGTAAATAACGCCATACGCCATGCGGTATACTGGCCAATACAATTATAATCAACATTTTCCGCAACTATAACCGGTACTGCATTAGTTATATGGTTTATAAAGAAAAAGCCGAAAAAGTAAAACAGCTTAAACATCAATGATGATTGACCAATTGTCATAAGCGGTAAAACCATCACCAAAACCACACTCGAAACAAGGCAAATAATGCCATTTTTTCGTCTAGATGCAAAATAAGCATAGGTTAAACAGCTTATAATCGCCGCAATCTGTGAAATTGTTACAAGAAGCGCTGCCGTTGCCGTATCTAAGATACCGCAGTGATAACCTATTACCGCAGTAAGATTAAATATACCCATTGAAATACCGCGTGAAATATTAGGTATCAATAGCTTATAAAAAGGTTTATAGCGGAAAATGTTTATTTTTTTGGTGGACTTTTGGCTTTGGTTGACATCCAACTTAACATAACCAAAGTTAACAGCACCTGATACAACTGCCAAAAGAATACCAAAAACGCAAACACTAATCATAGTGCTAAAATATGGAGAACCATTTAAAGCGAACGATATAACAGCAGAAACTAGTGTACATAAAACACCTGATATTACTCCCGCTAAAGCCGTAACCTTACCATAATCAGTTATTTTCATAATATGATAAGGCTGTTTATAGCTTAGTACACTATAAATTCCCACAAAGAAACTCAAAATTAGACCTGTAGCAAACAATAAAACATATTTTATACCGATTGAAACACCGTCATTTATGCATATAAACAACATTGCGCCCAATGGTAGAACCTGCGCAAAAAGACAAATAGCCACACTTAAGAAGATTTTTTTGATATTTTCCGCAAATTTAGACATCAAAAGCATTGTAAGGGTTTGCACAATTTGAATCACAGATACACAAATTGAAACTTTGGCTTCACTTATGCCGCATTCAATCATAAAGCTTTGAAATATTGTGCCCATTGCCATAATACTCACACAACCGTACGCCGCTTGCCCTATGTAGTATAAAACAATATTTCTTATGTTTGACACTTGCCTTTTCCCCTTTTGAATTCACCTTTCAGCACATAATAAATGCTCTAGTCGCACACATTCTAACACCAGTAAAAATGAATGTCAATAACAAAAATAAAAATGGTCTGTTTTCTTAGTAAAACCTAAAAAAATAGTCTGATTTTCTAATAAAACCAGACTATTCTCTCTTTAAACTGTTTTTAAAATTTCACCTGCATCTTTAAGTACCGCATCGGGTTTATCGGGCGACTCTGCTAAAATTTTCTCGGTAGTTTCACCGCTCATTACAAGAACGCTGAAAGCACCTGCATTAAGTCCGCTTTTAACATCGGTATAAATGCGGTCCCCTATTACTGCAGTATTTATAGGTTTTATTCCTGTCATTTCCATAGCAAGCTGTGGCATTAACGGTTCGGGTTTACCTATAAACAAAGGTCTTTTACCTGTTGCATTAAAAATCATATCACATACACTTCCGCAATCGGGCACACTACCCCACTCGGTAGGGCAAACATAATCTGGATTAGTAGCAATATAAGGCAAATCTCTGCTTGTTAGCATAAAGGATACATCCCAAAGCTTTTTATAGTTAAGCTCGGTGTCATAGCCCATAATAATACAATCGGTATCATCAGTATTTTCTGTAACTGTAAAGCCTTCGCTTCTAAGCTCTTCTTTTAAAGACTCGGTTCCGCAAACATAAAGCCTTGCGCCCCTATGGTGCTTTTTATGATAAAAGGAAGTAGCCTGAGAAGAGGTTATAAAATCTTCTTTTGTGGCTTTGATACCCAATTTATTAAGTTTTTCTATATAGGCATTAACGCTTTTTGAAGAGTTATTTGTCATAAACATATAACGCTTACCCTTTTGCTTAATTGTCTCCAAAAGCTCTATTGTAAACGGAAAAAGTTTATCTCCTAAATAAAGCGTTCCATCCATATCGAAAAGGAAAAGTTTTATGTCTTTAAACATTAAATTCTTGCAACTCCTGTTTCTTTTGCAGTTTTAATAACAGCCTTTGCTACAACTTCAGCAACACGCTTGTCAAGTGCAGGTGCTATAATGTTTTCTTCGGTTATTTCATCATCAGGAATAAGTGAAGCCAAAGCATAAGAGGTAGCCACCTTCATTTCTTCGTTAATGCAGGTAGCTCTGCAATCAAGAGCACCGCGGAAAATACCTGGGAAAGCCAAAACATTGTTAATTTGGTTAGCAAAATCAGAACGGCCTGTACCAACAACACGCGCACCCGCCTGTTTAGCTAAATCAGGCATAATTTCGGGGGTGGGGTTAGCCATTGGGAACATAATAGAATCATTCGCCATACTCTTAACCATTTCAGGTGTAACAATATTAGGAGCAGAAACACCGATAAATACATCCGCGCCTACCATAGCGTCAGCCAAAGTGCCTTTTTTATGCTCTAAATTAGTAACCTTAGAAATTTCTTCCTGTGCTACGTTGTTATTTTCGTCACCTTCGCAAATAATACCGAAACGGTCACAGAAGGTTAGATTTTTAACACCCATATTCATAAGATGCTTACCTATTGCAATACCTGCCGAACCCGCGCCATTAATAACAACCTTAACCTCGCCTATTTGCTTTTTAACAAGCTTTAAAGCATTAATTAAAGCCGCCGCAACAACTATTGCGGTACCGTGTTGGTCGTCGTGGAAAATCGGAATATCGCAAATTTCTTTCAATCTTCTTTCAATCTCAAAGCAGCGCGGTGCCGAAATATCTTCTAAGTTGATTCCACCGAAAGAACCCGAAAGAAGATAAAATGTTCGTACAATTTCATCTACATCCTTAGATTTGATACAAAGCGGAAAAGCGTCAACATCGGCAAAAGCTTTAAATAAAGCGCACTTACCTTCCATAACAGGCATACCTGCTTCAGGACCAATATCACCCAAACCTAAAATAGCAGTACCGTCGGTAACAACAGCAACAAGATTGCTTCTTCTTGTAAGCTCATAAGACTTATTTATATCCTTGTTTATTTCAAGACAAGGCTCAGCAACACCCGGTGTATACGCTAAGGATAAATCCTCGCGTGAGTTAATGGGAGCGCGAGAAATTACCTCAATTTTTCCGCCCCATTCATAGTGTTTTTTTAAGGATTCTTGTCTAATATCCATTTATTAGTCCTCCCAAGGGAATTTATATTGTGTAAGACCTAATTCATCACGAATAGCTATTATTTCTTTTTGTACTGATTCATTTATCGGAACACCGCTCTCACGCGCGATACCGATTTCGTATTCTTTTTCACCTGCGGTGTAGATACGCTCAGCACCGGGAGCTTTCTTAGACTCACGCATACTGCGGCAAATCGCACCGGCCTTATTACGTGCAATTTCTTCACCCATAAAGTGATTGGTATCAATAGCTATGAACCAATGTCCTAATTGATATGGACGGATATTTCCGTTTTCATCCTTACCGTCAAGCGCTTTACCGTAAGCACCATCTTGAAGGATAGATGAGAAAAATTCAACAGCCAAAGCAAAACCATAGCCCTTATATCCGCCTAAAGCTTCACCTATACCACCAAGTGTAGTAAGAGCAGCTGTACCGCCACGAATCTTCTTAAGCGCAACACCTGCATCGCCTTCTACTGCATTACCGTCAGTATCAATAATAGTACCAGGATGTACATCCTCGCCTATTCTTTCATAATATTCAACCTTGCCGTTTTGGGTAATGGAGGTTGCACAGTCAAAGTTAAAGTCAAATTCTTCATCGGTAGGAACACCGATTGTAAAGGGGTTAGTACCAAACATACCTTCTACACCGTGAGTAGGAGCAACAGAAGGACGTGCGTTAGTACCTGTCATACCTATACAGCCTGCCTTGGTAGCCATCGTGGTATAGTAGCCTGCAATACCATAGTGGCAGGAGTTGCGAACGACAACCATACCCATACCATATTTCTTTGCCTTTTCAATAGCCATAGTCATAGCCTTGTGACCAATAACCTGACCCATACCATGATGACCGTCAACAACAGCGGTGGTTTCAGTTTCTTTAATAATTTCAAAATTAGTGACTGCTTGTTGAATACCTGCTTTAATACGGTCAAGATATACCGGCTTAAAACGGTTAACACCATGCGATTCAATACCGCGTTTGTCAGAAGCTAAAAGTACATCAGCGCAAATTTCAGCATCTTCTTTTGGGATACCGTAACCTACAAAAGAATCAACCACAAAATTTGTTATGGTTTTCCAGTCTACAATGTTTGTTTTGCTCATAGTAATTCTCCTTAAAATTATGTTTTTATTATATAAATAAAAAAACGAAAAATCAAGAGCACAAAAATATACTCCTAACTTTTCGTTTCTCCATTTTCTCAAACGATTTCAATATTTAATTTAAATTTCCCAAAGTTCTTTTTTTCCGGTAGAAACAGCAACCGTTCCGGATTTTAGCGCCATCATAACCTCATCCTTGGTTTCAATAAGTCCGCCTGCTATTACATCGGCGCCACTGTATGCAAAACGCTCAATAACCTTTTGTATCACACCGGGCATAATCTCAATTATATCGGCGCTTTCAACAATATCGCGAATGTTACTAATTCCTTGAGAATCAAGCGCAAAGAATCTTTGTACAGTAAGAAGTCCTGCCTCTTTTGCGTAATTTATAAGTTGGCTGCGTGTACTTATTATGCCTGTAACACCACAGTCTGCCAAAAAAGCAATTCCCGTTCGGTCCTTGCCTATTCCTTCGGCAAGGTCTATATGTACAAAAATCATTTTACCGCAATTTAAAGCTTCTGCTATTTTTTCTTTAATGGTAACAAGGTTAGCTTTAAGGTAAAAAATCACCTCAGCCGAAGAAGACATCGCATCGCTAAAGTTATCATCCCTTACCGCCGCAATAACCGGACTTCTTTCTAAAGTGTTTATAAGGTCGTTTTTTGTCATAAAACAAATCCCCTTTACATACCGAAAAGCAAAAAGATGCAATAAACCTTCAAGGTAATTTGCATCTCTCCAATCTCTATGAAATATTATACATCACCGTATGGCAGTTGTCAACCAACAATTTATATATTGTAAATTATATAAAATCACAAATATATCAATAAAAAACCAAAAAATTACCGCTTTTTTGCCAAAAATTCAAAAAAAATAAAAAAACACTTTATTTTTTGTTTAAGTTTTGTTATAATTACTTGGATACTTAAATGTATCGCATAAAAATGTTAAAGATGGACACGTTCCATAAAATTTTAGGAGGTTGATTCATAATGAGTCATAAGTATGTTTACCTTTTCTCAGAAGGCGACGCTTCTATGCGTGAACTTCTCGGCGGTAAGGGTGCTAACCTTGCAGAAATGACCAAAATAGGTCTTCCTGTTCCTCAGGGTTTCACCGTTTCTACCGAAGCATGTACACAGTATTATGAAGACGGCAGAAAAATTAATGATGATATTCAGGCACAAATCATGGAATACATCGTAAAAATGGAAGAAGTTGTTGGCAAAAAATTTGGCGATAAGGAAAATCCGTTACTCGTTTCAGTTCGTTCTGGTGCTCGCGCTTCCATGCCCGGTATGATGGACACTATTCTTAACCTTGGTCTTAATGAAGAAGTTGTTGAAACCATGGCTGCTAAATCAGGCAATGCACGTTGGGCTTACGACTGCTATCGTCGTTTCATCCAAATGTATTCTGACGTAGTTATGGAAGTTGGTAAGAAGTACTTTGAAGAGCTTATCGACAAAATGAAGGAAGAAAAAGGTGTTACTCAGGACGTAGACCTTACCGCAGACGACCTTAAAGAACTTGCAAATCAGTTCAAGGCTGAATATAAAGCAAAAATCGGTAGCGACTTCCCAACCGATCCTAAGGAGCAGTTAATGGGCGCTATCGAAGCTGTTTTCCGTT
>JAFQOJ010000007.1 GCA_017403265.1 Clostridia bacterium | reverse complement strand
GTTGGAACAGACAAGAGATGAGATAAAATTAAAGCTCATCAAGGAAGAAATGAAGAAGCCCACAATCACGAAAGAGGGCTTAGTATTATGGCTCAGGCATATTCAAAACATGAGCTTAGAAACGAAGGAACACAAACAGAGACTGATTGACTGCTTTGTAAACGCCGTATATCTTTACGACGACAAATTGGTCATAACATTTAATTATAAAGATGCAAGCAAAACCGTCACTCTTAAAGAGGTAAACGGTTCGATTATAGAATGCTCAGGTGCACCAAAAAATAAAGCACTTGTTTCGGCAAGTGCTTTATTTTTATCCAATCCGAAGGAGTGGTATGTAATCGCCGAAAGGCGTATGTAATGATTCTTATCTGTTTAGGTATCACCTTGTTTGTTGCAAGTGATGGCGGACTTGAAAGAAAATCAAATTGAATAATTGCTATCCTGATTACAGCATAGTTGTAATTAACCTACAAATTTTCAAATTTTTGTTGATTTGTAGGTTAATTTGTGATATACTATTAGTAGTCAGGAGGTAATAGTATGACTGATATTATTTTTGAGTATAAAGAATTACTTGCATCAAAACTTGAAATAGAGCAAAAGCTTAGTGTTTTGCCCAAAGGATATATTTCTAAAAAGACGATTGGCGGTAAGCAGTATTTATATTTGCAAACCCGTAATGGTGATACTGTTGAGAGCAAATACATCAAGGCAGAAGATGCAGAAGAAATAACAAGTCAGCTTTCCTTAAGAAAAGAATACGAGGCAGAGTTGCCCGAAGTTATTTTAAGACTTGCAGATATTGAAACCGCCGCGGAGTTGTTAGATAAGGCATTGTTTCGCAAATTAAAAATGTTAAAGCTCACAAGCGGTATGGATAGCATTTCTGCTGACGAAAAAGAAAAGCGAATTTCCTTTTCTGATGCTATGACCTCAATTGAGGGTGTTCCCGTAAGTGACAAGGTAAAAAGCGACCTTGCCAATTGGAAGAAAGGTAATATAACATTTTTATCTGTTTTTGAACAAACACTCAAAAGATACGGTTTTGTAACGGAGGTCTAACAAATGCGCGACCCTTATTTATATGATGATGTAAACGTCCTTAAAAATTTAGCAGATATAAAAGATTCTGAACTGCTACGCAAGGCAGAGGCTGACATTACCGCTCTTTCTATGGCAGCTATTTATGATTATAAATATGATAAGTTTAATACCGAAACTTTGCAGGATATCCACCAAAATATCTTCGGTCAGATATTTGATTGGGCTGGAGAATTTCGTACCATTCAAATGGTGAAATATGAAGACGTCCTTGGCGGTGATACTGTTCGCTATGCTTATCCGAAAGAAATTAGAAAGCACCTAAATGAAACAATGAAAGAAATCGCCAAGCTGGGGAGAACCGGCGATAATGATAAGGATATAGTGTTCAAACTCGTTCGTATTATTGCAAGCATTTGGCAAACCCACCCCTTCCGTGAAGGTAATACAAGAACGGTTATAGTGTTTGCTGTACTACTTGCCAAATCATTGGGCTTCGAGGTTGAACACGAACTTTTTAAAACAAACTCTGCTTATGTTCGTAATGCTCTTGTTTGGGCATCACAAGGTATTTATTCAAAATATGAATACCTTGAACGTATCTTCTTCGATGCAATACTAGGTGAAGATAACGAGACCGACACCCCCACCGAAACCAAAGCAAGTAAATACGATACCATCGGCGAATACAAAGTTAAAGACTATAAAGAACGCCCACATGAGTATACAGATGAATAATATAGCAATATAAAAAAGCGAAGACGTTTAATCCGCTATTAAAGAACTGTAAAACAAATCAAAGAAGATAAATAAGTAGAAGATGTATTATGTAACTATTAGTACCAGGAAATGGCTTTAATATAGACAACAATTTACGGTTCGGGGTATGGTTTTATTTTTCGATGGATTACACGGGCGATTATTAATCTCCCGTGCAATCTACGATGTGACCCTGAATTTATAGGTTTAATCGTAGGGAGCGATCAATGTGTCGTTCCGAATAAAGATTAGAACATTTTTCTGCGGAACAACACGCAGGTTGTTCCCTAGGGTGAGCAGTTAAACCCGAACCCGCCTCAAAGCGGCATATTTCGGCGCTTTTTACCCAATTTAATCTTGCAAGGCTACCGTATTGGCGAGTATTTTAACGAAAAGTGAGCAAAAATCCACCGTTTTAAAACGCGGTTCGGGTTTGACTGCTCACCCTAAGGCGAGCAAAAATTCCCTTTTTGTGCTAAAAATATAAAAAATTTCAAAAATTTAAAAATTTTTCTTGCAATTTGTGAGAAAGTGTGCTATGATTGTTACATATAGAAAACTATATATTTTTTTAAGGAGGATATTTATGAAAAAACTTTTAGCAATTTTACTTACCCTAATTTTGGCCTTTAGTTGTTTCGGCGCTTTAGGCACAACTGCTATGGCGGAAGAAGCAGTTGCACAATCAGGTGATTACAATGTGTTGTTGCAATCAGATTTTAGCAAACCTATTTATGCGGGTTCGGGTTTGAGTAGTTCCAATAAATGGATGGATCTTATTGCTACTAGTCCTGTTACTTTTGGTGGCACTACTTACGGTGATGATGATGCAGATGGTCAGGACGATTACTTTAACATCCCGTCTGGCTCAAGACTTTATAGCCCTATTGTTAATTTACAACCCGGTAAAAAGTATGAAATTACTTACAAAATGCGTTTACCTGTAGCTTTAGGTGATTATGCATTCGAGTATAAAAAGAATACAGATGGCACTTTAGTAGTAGATGCTGATGGTAATGCAACACTCGCAAAAGCTGATTCACCTGTTATTGAAATTATGAATTTCAAAAAAAGTGATACGGGGTCTAATATTACTGATAGAGTTACCGGCAACTCGAAGCACTATGCTTATAAAGGTTCAAATCGTGACGGCTTTGTTGGTACTTGGCAAATTGAAGGCTATGATCCGTATGTGAGAACGGGTTATTCTGCCTTTAATTATCAAGTTGCTTATGCTGCACTTGGCGTTCCATCTAGCTCTTTAAGCGGCAGTTTAAAATTAGAGGCTACTAAAGCAGCAGAACTAGATGCTTTAGATCTTAATACCGTATTTTCAGAATGGAAAACAGTTTCCCTTCAGTTTGAAGCTCTTGCATCAGAATCAAATGGAGGCGAGCAGTCTGTTACTGTTGCTTTTGGTACAACAACCTCTACCCGTGGTTTCCAAATT